>NZ_JBHXME010000077.1:0-47230 GCF_042721125.1 Streptomyces sp. NPDC058469 | reverse complement strand
CCTCCCTCCTCCGCCTTGCAGCTGCACGCACCAGACCCCGCGAGGCCCGCCCTTCGGGCGGACGACGGGAATGTGACGACAGGGCCATGCGCCGCGCGTGCGGATCGTCCCGCCGAAATGCCGATACCCGGAATACGTGCCCCAGGAACGGAATTCCCGCGTGGTCAGAGGCTGTTCCTGTGCCACCGGCGGACCGGCGGCCCGATTCGGTGGTGCCCTGATACCCCTCGCTCACGTCCTGCCGCCCCTCGGTGACGTCTGGTCAGTCCCGGTGCATACCCCGGGAGTTGTGCTGTGCCCTTGCGGAGGACGATCCTACGGTTGCGGACCGGGGGCGCATCAAGGGTCTCATGTGGACATGTACGCGGGGGTGCGGTCCCAGTCCTCCGGAAGTGAAGGTACAGCCCAGGACGGATCCGGGCGCCAGTGCTGCCATCCGTCCGCGAACGGAGGCTCCCAAGCGCGGATCGTCTCGACCGCCGACCAGCCCGCTTCCCGTACCCGCTCCGCGAGTTGGGCATCCATCAGACCGTCCCGCTGGGCCTGCGCGAACTCGTCCTCGTCGAGCCAGCGCCAACTGCGGTCCGGGTGAACGGCGATGTCCAGGAAGTGGTCCACGGAGTCGACTCCGCCGTCCCAACGGACCTGCGGTTCCTCAAGGTTCACGTACCAGTTCTTGAACTGCCATCCCGGCTCCCAGAAAAGCCACACCGACCAGGGCTCACCGGGCCGCGCCAGCTTCAGCACACCCGTACCGAACCAGTGGTCCCGCTGGACCGTGCGTGGCTTGGTGTACCGGGTCTCCAACGGCTCGACGTGCACCGACGTACCGTCCGCCAGCACCGGCTTCACACACTCGGTGCCGGGCGCCATCCAGACGGCGAGCAACTCCTCGTCGTCGCGGACGACCGTGACGGGGCGGGCGATGTGGAAGCGCGGTCCGGCGTTCTCCCGGTAGCGCCACAGGATCTGACTCCCGGGCGCCCAGAAGGCCGTCGACGTACCCGCTTCCACCGCTCTCACCGCTCCACCGTCTGCCATGAACAGATATTAGGTGCCCCGGGCATACGACGCTGCGGTGCGCGTCACGGTTCGCGCCATGGCGACGATTGGTTACGGACGCGTCATCCGCAGGACATCGAGGGACTCGTCGAGCTGCGCGAGGGTCAGGTCTCCGCGCTCCACATAGCCGTTCTCCAGCACGACTTGGCGGATCGTCTTCCGTTCCGCCAGTGCCTTCTTGGCGACCTTGGCGGCCTCCTCGTACCCGATGTACTTGTTCAGCGGAGTGACCACGGACGGCGAGGACTCGGCGTATTCACGCGCCCGCTCCCGGTGTGCGACGACCCCGTCGACAGTCCGGTCGGCGAGCAGCCGCGACACATTGGCGAGCAGCCGGATCGACTCCAGGACATTCTTGGCGATCACCGGCAGCATCACATTGAGCTCGAAGTTGCCCGCGGCCCCGGCGGTCGCGACCGTCGCGTCATTCCCGACGACCTGCGCGGCGACCATCAACACGGCCTCCGGAATCACCGGGTTGACCTTGCCGGGCATGATCGACGACCCCGGCTGCAGATCGGGCAGCGAGATCTCCGAGAGCCCGGTCCGCGGCCCGGACGCCATCCACCGCAGATCGTTCGCGATCTTCGTCAGCCCTACGGCGATGGTCCGCAACTGCCCGCTGGTCTCGACGATCCCGTCCCGGGCGCCCTGCGCCTCGAAGTGATCGCGCGCCTCGGTCAACGGCAGCCCGGTGACCAGCGCGACCTCCGCGATCACGGCGGCGGAGAACCCGGGCGGGGTGTTGATCCCGGTCCCGACGGCGGTCCCGCCGAGAGGCAGCTCGGCGAGCCGCGGCAGCGAAGCCTCCAGCCGCTCGACGCCGTAACGCACCTGCGCCGAGTACCCGCCGAACTCCTGCCCCAAGGTCACCGGCGTGGCATCCATCAGGTGGGTCCGCCCGGACTTCACCACATCGGCGAACTCGACGGACTTGCGCGACAGCGCGCCCGCGAGATGCTCCAGAGCGGGGATCAGATCGTGGATGACGGCACCGGTGGCCGCGATGTGGATGGAGGACGGAAAGACGTCATTGGACGACTGCGAGGCGTTGACATGATCGTTGGGATGCACATCCCGCCCGAGCCGCTCGGTCGCGAGGGTGGCGATCACCTCGTTGGTGTTCATGTTGGACGAGGTGCCGGACCCGGTCTGGAACACGTCGATGGGGAAGTGCTCGTCCCACGCCCCGCCGGCGACCTCACGGGCCGCCTCCTGGATCGCCTCCGCGATGTCCTTGTCCAGTACGCCCAGTTCGGCGTTCACCTTCGCGGCGGCACCCTTGATCCGGGCCAGCGCCTCGATGTGGGCCCGCTCGATCCGCTGCCCCGAGATCGGGAAGTTCTCCACCGCCCGCTGGGTCTGCGCCCGCCACTTCGCGTCGACCGGGACACGCACCTCCCCCATCGAATCGTGCTCGATGCGGAACGCGCCCTCTGTCTGACCGTCGGCCATCGCCGATCACCTCCTGTGGGGGACAGCATCGCGGACACTTCCCGTGTTCCCACCGCAGCGGCCGGAAACGGAGTGTTCCGCGTCGGCGGAGGGAGGCGACGGAGGTGGAGCGGCCTGGCTCAGTGGCCGGGAGTGGAGCGGCCTGGCTCAGAGGCCGGGTCCGGTGCACACCGGATGCCCGCCCACCTCGGCGCATGCCCGCGCCCCACGTGGGTCGGCGGCGGCCAGCATCGGGCTGCTGTAACCGTCCGACCGGTGGCCCGGGTACTCGGCGGACAGCTCGTCCTGCCCCGACCTGATCGAGATCTCCCGCGCACCGCCGACCCGGGTGCGCACCTCGGACCAGACGGTGGCGCAGGCCGGGGAGTAGCGGAGCAGCACGACCTGGGCGGCCCGGGTGACGGCACGCTCCGTACGGGCGTCCCGGGCACAGGTCTCGGAGGACGGCAGCTCCCCCTGACAACCGTTGCCCCGGCAGGAGGCGACCGTGTGCCGTTCCGCCCCGGCGTCGCGATCGAGGACGCCGGCGGCACCGGCGGTGACCGCGACGGTGGCGGCCATGGCGGCGAGGGCGACGAGGGCGCGGGTGGGAGGACGGAGGCGGAGACGGCGGGGTCGTAGGGACTGGACGGGGGGCGGCGGTGGGGGAGTGGCGGACGGCCTTGGCTGCTCCCGGACCGCCGCCGCGTCCCACAGGGAGAGCAGCGCGCCGGGGTCGGTGTGCGCGAGCCGGGCGAGGGCCTCGACGGCTGCCCGGGGCGGGAGTTGGTCGCCGTTGAGATAGCGGTGCCAGGTCGACTTGCTGAACGGGGTGACGGAGGCCAGCGCCGCCAGGCTCAGGCCGGTCCGCTGCTTGAGGAGGCGGAGCCGCTCCGTGAGGAGCCTCCCCGCGTCGTCGTACGGGCCGGGCAGCGGCTGCCTCTCGACCGTCACGTGGCTTTCCATCGTGCTCCCTCGCCGAACCGGGGTGACCGCCGTGATCCGTGCCCGGGGCCGGCCGCGTGTCACACCCCGATCACCGGAATATGAAGGGCTGTTGACCTGGCACCACCCGACAGGACGCACTGGGTCGTCCCGTCGGGTGGTGCCGTGGGTCAGACGAGGGTCAGCACCAGCGGACGGCGCTGCGGTTGTGGACGTAGTGGGTGGAGACGTAGCCCTCGTGGTGCGGGAGCTTGTACCAGCGGTGGTTGCCGAAGACGTTCGATCCGTACGTCTTGCAGACGATGGGCAGCATCCGCCCGGTCGGCCGCGTGCCGACGACGCGGTAGCCGGTGCCGGGGCCGGAACGGACGTTCAGACGCGGGGAGTGGTGGGTCGTGACGCGACCCCAGGTGTGACGCGCCACGTGGTGGTGCACGGCGGGCGTCGTCACGACGTGGTGCCGGGCGTGGGGAGCCGGGGTGGTGGTGGCGGCGACGGCTGTCACGGGGAAGACGGCGACGGCTGCGATCGCGGCGACGAGACCGTTGCGCAGAATGCGTCGGATCATGGGGGTTCCCTCCGAGTCGACCGAGGACCACGGGCTGTGATCCAGTCAGTTCGGAGCTTTTCCGGCAAACCGGGCGGAGATGCCGTCCCGTGCGTCCCTGGGATGAACTGGGACACGGGTGAGTGGAAGGGCGGCACTTTCACGCGTCCCGGGACACCCCTCAGCCCGTCCGGCGCAGGCCAGGTGCATCCAGCCCGTCCGGCGTTTGAGGACGAGGCCGTTCAGGCCGAAGGGGGTCTGGGGCGCAGCCCCAGCGGGGTCCAGGGGCAGAGCCCCTGAGGATGGGACGGGTAGGGGCGGCGGGGGCGAAATTCCCCCCGGCCGCCCGACGGCATTACGCCAACCCAGGCCCCCGCACCGGAATATGCGTGAACGTAGGCTCCGGCGCCGGGTTCTGGAAGAAGTCGTTGCCCTTGTCGTCGACGACGACGAACGCCGGGAAGTCCTCGACCTCGATCTTCCAGACCGCCTCCATACCGAGCTCCTCGTACTCGACGACCTCGACCTTCTTGATGCAGTCCTGGGCGAGCCGCGCCGCAGGCCCACCGATCGACCCGAGGTAGAACCCGCCGTGCGCGTCACACGCGTCGGTGACCTGTTTGCTCCGGTTCCCCTTGGCCAGCATCACCTTGGACCCGCCCGCCGCCTGGAACTGCTCGACGTACGAGTCCATGCGACCGGCGGTCGTAGGCCCGAAGGACCCGGACGCGTACCCCTCGGGCGTCTTGGCCGGACCGGCGTAGTACACCGGGTGGTCCTTCAGGTACTGCGGCATCTCCTCGCCCGCGTCGAGCCGCTCCTTGATCTTGGCATGCGCGATGTCACGCGCGACGACGAGCGGCCCGGAGAGCGAAAGCCGGGTCTTCACGGGGTACTTGGTCAGCTCGGCGAGGATGTCGTCCATGGGCTGGTTGAGATCGATCCGCACGACGTCCGCCTCGGCGGAGTCGAGATGCTCGTCGGTGGTCTCCGGCAGGAACCGCGCCGGGTCGGTCTCCAACTGCTCAAGGAACACACCCTCGGCGGTGATCTTCGCGACGGCCTGCCGGTCGGCCGAGCAGGACACGGCGATGGCGACGGGGCAGGACGCACCGTGCCGGGGCAGCCGCACCACGCGCACGTCGTGGCAGAAGTACTTGCCGCCGAACTGCGCCCCGATCCCGATCCGCTGCGTCAGCTCGAAGACCTTCTGCTCGAGGTCCTTGTCCCGGAAACCGTGCCCCAACTCCGAGCCCTCCGCCGGGATCTCGTCCAGGTAGTGCGCGGAGGCGTACTTCGCGGTCTTCAGCGCGTACTCGGCGCTCGTGCCGCCGACCACGATCGCCAGGTGGTACGGCGGGCAGGCAGCCGTACCGAGCGAACGGATCTTCTCCTCCAGGAACTTCATCATGGAGCCCTCGTTGAGGACCGCCTTCGTCTCCTGGTAGAGGAACGACTTGTTGGCCGAACCGCCGCCCTTGGCCATGAACAGGAACTTGTAGGCGCCGCCGTCGGTCGCGTACAGCTCGATCTGGGCGGGCAGGTTCGACCCGGTGTTCTTCTCGTCCCACATGGTCAGCGGGGCCATCTGCGAGTACCGCAGATTGAGGTTGAGGTACGCGTCGTAGATGCCGCGCGACAGGGCCGACTCGTCGCCGCCGTCCGTGAGGACGTTCTGCCCGCGCTTGCCCATGACGATCGCCGTACCGGTGTCCTGGCACATGGGCAGCACGCCGGCCGCCGCGATGTTCGCGTTCTTCAGGAGGTCCAGCGCCACGAACTTGTCGTTGTTCGACGCCTCGGGGTCGTCGATGATCCGGCGCAGCTGCGCGAGGTGGGCGGGCCGCAGATAGTGCTGGATGTCGTGGATGGCCTCGGCGGCGAGCTGGCGCAGCGCCTCCGGCTCGACCTTGAGGAACGTCCGCCCGTCGGCCTCGAAGGTGGAGACACCCTCGGAGGTCACCAGCCGGTACGGGGTGGTGTCCTCTCCCATGGGGAGCAGATCGGTGTACGCGAACTCAGGCATGTCGCCCATTCCTCTTTCGACAGACAGCGCGGCCAGCCGCCATTGGCGGGCGCCCACCAGCGTAGAACCTGCCACTGACACCGAGCTTGTGAGGTAAGGCTCAGTTCTCCGGGCCTTCGCCACGCCAACGTTGTCCACACCCCTAGTCGCGATCTATCGCGTTTCGGTACTCTGCTGTCGTGGACCTTCAGAAGCAGCCCGCATCCGCGCCCACGGACCCGCAGCCCGCCCCCGCCGCATCGGCGCTGCGCGCCTCGGACGCCGACCGTGACCGCATCGCCGACATCCTGCGCGAGGCCCTGGCCGAGGGGCGCCTGGACGCGGACGAGCACGCCGAGCGCGTCGAGGGGGTGCTGAGCGCCAAGACGGTCGGCGAGCTGGAGGTCTTCATCCAGGATCTGCCGGCCGCCCACGGACACCGGGCGACGACCCCGTCGTACAGCCCCGCTCCGAACCGCCCGACGGAGGGCGCCATCCCGGCCGAGGCCGACGAGCACGTGGTGGCGGTGTTCAGCGCCGCGATGCGCAAGGGCCGCTGGCGCGCGGGCCGCCGTATGCACGCCTATGCCGTGTTCGGCAGCGTCGAGATCGACCTCAGCGAGGCGATCTTCGAGTACCAGCAGGTCGTCATCAAGGCGGTCTCGGTCTTCGGCAACGTCGAGATCCGCGTCCCGGAGAACGTGTCGCTGCGCGGCACCGGCGGCGGCGTCCTCGGCAACTTCGAGGTGGACACGCTCGACTCACTCGAACCGGACGCGCCCGTGATCTACGTCGACGGATGGGCCGTACTCGGAAATATCGAGGCAAAACCCAAGCGGGGCAAGCTCGTTGCGGACATTCTCGATCGGGTTCAGCGCAAGGTCGACAAGGGTTTGCGCAAACACCTGGACCGTTGACGGTTGTGAATCGGGACACATGTGGAGCTGATCGGTCCACGCCCGTCCGCTCCGGCCATCGCGCAGAAGCGCCCGAAAACCAGCGGTTCGGAACTCAGTGCATAGGCGCGCGTACAGCGGGTAGGCCTTGCTGCATCGTCTCTCGCTCGCGAAGCCGTCGTCAGGAGTAGACCGTGCTGCAACCGCCGCATTCGTCCCTGCAGGTAGCTGCTGTTCCGGCTCAGCGGGTGCCTGCGCGAGACAGGGACCAAGACGCTCCCTGGCACACCGAAGCGGTGTGCCGGCGCGACGAGGCAGGCCTGTTCTTCGCACCCTCCAAGGAACCCACCGCCGCCCGACTCTCCCGCGAGGACGCCGCCAAGCGCGTCTGCGCCCGCTGTCCGGTCATGGTCGAGTGCCGAGAGCACGCGCTCCTGCAACCCGAGCCCTACGGCGTCTGGGGCGGCCTCACCGCCGCGGAACGCCGTGTGGTCCTGGCCCGGCGCCGCCGCCGCGATCTGGAACTCCAGAAGGCGCGCGCCGCGGGCCGTATAGCGGCGGCGGGCTGACCGACCGACGTAGAGGGGGCGCCCCCACCGCACCGGGGGCGCCCCTTTTCCCATACGACCGTGTGGTCGTGGCTGGTTCGTGCCTACGTGCCGCCTTGTGCTGCCTACGGCGTGGCTACTTCGCCCGGTCGAAGTCGATCGCGCTGTACGCCCGCAGCTTGCTCAGCCGGTGCTCCGAGTCGATCCGCCGCACCGTCCCGGACTTGGACCGCATCACGATCGAGTCGGTCGTGGCGGTCTCGGCGCGATAGCGGACACCCCGCAGCAGCTCGCCGTCCGTGATCCCGGTCGCGACGAAGAACACGTTCTCCCCGGACACCAGGTCGTCGGTGGTGAGCACACGGTCCAGGTCGTGCCCGGCGTCCAGCGCCCGCTGCCGCTCGGCGTCGTCCTTCGGCCACAACTTGCCCTGGATCACGCCCCCCAGGCACTTCACGGCACAGGCCGAGATGATGCCCTCGGGCGTGCCACCGATACCGAGCAGCAGGTCTACGCCGGTGCCCTCGCGCAGCGCCAGGATCGAGCCCGCGACATCGCCGTCGGAGATCAGCTTGATCCGCGCACCGGTCTCCCGGATCTCCTTGATGATGCCGTCGTGCCGCGGCCGGTCCAGGACGACGACGGTGACGTCCTCGGGCGTGACCCGCTTGGCCTTGGCGACTCGGCGGACGTTCACCGAGATCGGGGCCTCGATGTCGACGAACTCGGCGGCCTCGGGCCCGGCGACGAGCTTGTCCATGTAGAACACGGCGGACGGGTCGAACATCGAACCCCGGTCGGCGGCGGCCAGCACCGCGATCGCGTTCGGCATGCCCTTGGCGTTGAGCGTGGTCCCGTCGATCGGGTCGACGGCGATGTCGCACTCCGGCCCGGTCCCGTCACCGACGCGCTCGCCGTTGAAGAGCATCGGCGCCTCGTCCTTCTCGCCCTCACCGATGACGACGACGCCGTTCATCGAGACGGTGGAGACGAGGGTCCGCATGGCACGCACGGCCGCACCGTCGGCGCCGTTCTTGTCACCGCGACCGACCCAGCGGCCCGCGGCCATCGCGGCGGCTTCGGTCACCCGGACGAGCTCCAGGGCGAGGTTGCGGTCGGGGGCCTCGGAGGGGACTTCGAGTTCGGACGGCAGATGATGATGCTCGGTCATCGGAGCGCACCTTTCTGATACGGCGACGGCCGGATGAGGGTATGGCCCCGACTCTATCGCCAGGCAGACAAAATGAGCAGGGGGGCCCACGGATGAGCGGACCGGGGTACCTGCGACGATAGGGACGTGGCAGGTTCGAACGGCAAGCAGAAGACGGTCCGGGACATGATCCTCTCCCTGGGCCTGATCGGGATCGCGGCGGCGGTCGTCTACATCTTCATCCCGCACAGCGACCACGCTCCGGACGTCAAGCGGGTCGACTACCGCGTGGAGCTGCTCACGGCACGCCGCGCGGCGCCGTACCCGGTGGCGGCCCCGGAGGGCCTGTCCAAGACCTGGAAGGCGACCTCGGTCAGCTACGACGGCGCCGCGTTCGACGCCTGGCACCTCGGGTTCAGTGCCCCTGGCGGACAGTACGTGCAGATAGAGCAGTCGACTCAGAAGCCGGCCGACTTCGTCGACACCGCCAGCCAGGGCGGCGCCGCGACGAAGACCACCCAGGACATCGACGGCCACACCTGGACCCGCTACACCGGCGGCCGCTACGACGCCCTCGTCCTCGCGGGCAAGGGGTCGACGACGGTCGTGGCGGGCACGGGGTCCTTCGCGCAACTGACGGAGATGGCGAAGGCGCTGCAGACGAAGTAGGAAGTGGGAAGTAGGAAGTAGGCAGGGCAGGCAGGTGCGAGGAAGGCCCCCGGCGCGGATTCCGTGCCGGGGGCCTTCCTCGTGTCATCCGTGGGTGGGTCGACTCAGACGGTCGTGACGACCTCGTCGTACTCCAGACGCGGGGAGCGCGGGAACCAGGCGTCCTCGCCCGGCTTGCCGATGTTGACGACCATGATCGGGGTGTGGTCGCCGTCCAGGAACTCCTTCTGGACGCCCCCGAAGTCGAGGCCGGTCATCGGACCGGCGGCGAGGCCGGCGGCGCGGATGCCGATGATGAAGTACGCGGCCTGGAGCGCGGCGTTCAGCGCGGCGTTGCCCTCGCGGACCGAACGCTCGCCGAAGACGGCGTCCTTGGCCTGCGGGAAGTGCGGGAACAGGTTCGGCAGTTCCTCGTGGAACTCGTTGTCCGCGGAGAGGATCGCGACCAGCGGGGCGGCGGCGGTCTTCTTCTGGTTGCCCTCGGCGAGGTGCTGCACGAGGCGCTCACGGGCCTCGGGGGAGCGGACCAGGGTGATGCGCAGCGGCGACTGGTTCATGGAGGTCGGGCCGTACTTGACCAGGTCGTAGATCGCCTGCACCTGCTCGTCCGTCACCGGCTCGTCGGTGAACGTGTTCGCGGTGCGGGCCTCGCGGAACAGCAGGTCCTGGGCGGTGGGGTCAAGAACGAGAGACATGCGAGAACTTCCTCGGGTTGCCGGGAACCGGATTACCGGACCGCGGTCCGGATCGGCTGACAACGCAGACCGTACGCGATGGAAGGTTCAACTTTCAACCAAAACCGGATCAGGGTGATCCGCATCACAAGAAATCGCCGTTGCGGCCGCTTGCCCGGTGTCCGCTGTTGCTGCCGGCTGTCCGGCGTTGCTGGCAGCGGGCGACGGCGGGTGTCGGCCGGCCGCCGTCGCTGCCAGGTGTCTGCTGGCGCGACTCGCCGTTCGCTGCCGGCTGCCGTGACTCGCTGTCCGCTGCAAGCAGTTGCCAGTTGCCAGCTGCTCGCCGTCGCTGCCGGGTGGCGGTCGCTGCGACTTGCTGTCCGCTGCCAGACGGTGCTACTTGCCGCCCGCCGCCCGCCGCCCGCCGCCCGCCGCCCGCCGTCGCTGTCGGCTGCGGCCGCTGCGACTTGCCGTCCGCTGTCAGCGGGCGCTGCTTGCCGTCCGCCGCTGGTTGTCGGCTGTTGTTGCTCGCCGGCCGCTGCCAGCTCTTCGCCATCGCTGCGCCGGCTGGCGGTCGCCGCGGCTTGCTGTCTGCTGCCAGATGTCTCTACTCGCGGTTCGCTGCCCGCCGCGAGCCGCCCGCTTTCGCTACTCGCCGTCGCCGTCCGCTGCTGCGGCTGATCCCTCTTCCTCCGCCAGCGCCGCGTCCAGCCGTGCTCGCGCCCCGTCCAGCCAGCGGCGGCACACCTTGGCCAGCTCCTCGCCCCGCTCCCAGAGCGCGAGCGACTCCTCCAGCGTCGTACCGCCCGCCTCCAGCCGCCGTACGACCTCGATCAGCTCGTCGCGTGCCTGCTCGTACCCGAGCGACTCTTCCGTCACCTTGCTGGTCATCCGCCCACCCTATGCATCAACAGGAACTACGCCTCGACCCGAACCGTGAACTCGCCCTCGGCGACCCGCGCGCGCAGCACGTCGTCCGCGCTCACCTCTTCCGGGTCCCGGACGACATGCCCGTCGGCCCTCTGCAGCACCGCGTACCCCCGCTTCAGGGTGGCCGCGGGGGAGAGGGCCACCACGCGCGCGTGCGTGTGGGTCAGCTCCGAGTCGGCGCGGTCCAGGAGGTGGCCGAGCGTGCGCCGGCCGCGGTCGAGGAGGGCGGCGACATGATCCGCGCGTTCGTCGATCATCCGGTGCGGATCCTGTATCGACGGCCGCGACAGCGCCTGCGCCAGCCCGCGCTCCTCCCGGTCCACGAACGCCACGACACACCGCCGCGCCCGGTCGCGCAGCTGCCGTACGCGCTCGTACTCCTCGCCGACGTCCGGTACGACCTTCTTCGCGGCGTCGGTGGGGGTGGAGGCGCGCAGGTCGGCGACGTAGTCCAGGAGGGGGTTGTCGGGCTCGTGCCCGATCGCGGACACCACGGGCGTACGACAGGCCGACACGGCCCGTACGAGCTGCTCGTCGGAGAACGGCAGCAGGTCCTCCACGCTGCCGCCGCCCCGCGCCACGATGATCACGTCCACGCCGTCGAGCGTGTCCAGTTCCTTCACGGCCTGTACGACCTGCGGCACGGCGTGCACGCCCTGCACGGGCACGTTGCGCACCTCGAAACGGACGGCGGGCCAGCGATGCCGCGCGTTCTCCAACACGTCCCGCTCGGCGGCCGAGGCCCGCCCGCAGACCAGCCCGATCAGCTGTGGCAGGAACGGCAGCGGCTTCTTCCGGTCGGCCGCGAACAGCCCCTCCGCTGCGAGGGACTTCTTCAACTGCTCCAGCCGCGCGAGGAGTTCCCCGACCCCGACCGGCTTTATCTCGGTGGCCCGCAACGACAACTGCCCCCGCGGCGCGTACCACTCGGGCTTCGCGAGTACGACGACGCGCGCGCCCTCACTGACCACATCGGCGACCTCGTCGAACACCTGCCGGAAACAGGTCACACTCACCGAGATGTCGTACGACGGGTCACGCAGCGTCAGAAACACGACACCGGCACCGGGCCGCCGCGACAACTGAGTGATCTGCCCCTCGACCCACACCGCACCGAGCCGATCGATCCACCCGCCGATGAGCCGGGAGACCTCACCGACGGGGAGCGGCGCGTCCGGAGCCGTGTTGAGAGCCATGTGCCCGAGAGTAACGGCCACCTGTGACAACGGGGTCGAGGTGTGGGGCGGGGCAGTCCCGTCGGGCCGTCGGGCGTCAACTCGCGTCCGCGCGCGCCCCGCCCCCACGGGACTGCACCGCCAGCACCACCAGCCCCACCGCCAACCAGATCGCGCCCACCACCTGCGCGGTACCGGACGCCTCCACGATCACCGCGATGGTGATCGCCGCTCCCAGCACCGGCACCAGTACGTGTCGCCACCACACCACCGGGCCGCCCCGGCGTCGTACCGCGAACCAGCCCACCACGCTCGCGTGCAGCAACGTGAAGGCGGTGAGGGCGCCGATGTCGACGACCGAGACCAGGTGGTCGAGGCCGTCGTCGCGGCGGGCCGCCCAGACCGCGGCGATCAGGGTGATGACCGCCGCGGCGAGCAGGGCGACCCGGGGTACCCCGGAGTCGGTCTTCGACAGGGCGCGGGGGAGGCGTCGGTCGCGGGCCATCGCGAACACCAGGCGGGCCGCCGCCGCCTGCCCGACCAATGCCGCGAACGCCGCGCCGATCGCTTTGCTGACGGCCACGAGGTTGTGCAGCCAGTTGCCGACCGAGACGTCGACCGCGTCGTAGAACGCCGATCCCTGCTTTCCGGCGTCGGCGGCCAGCTGTGCGGATGTCGTCGGTTCCAGGAGGGCGACCAGGTACGTCTGGGCGATGAACAGCACGCCGGCCAGGGCGAGGCAGAACAGCAGTGCCCTGGCGACCTTCTCGGAGCCGCCGGTGACCTCCTCCGCGAAGGTGGCGACGGCATCGAAGCCCAGGTAGGAGAGGACGGCGACCGAAACCGCGCCGATCACCGCCGACAGCGCGAACGCGCCCTGCGTGCCGTCCCCGGACAGCGGTGACAGCCAGCCCCGTTCGGCGCCGTCGCGCGCGAGGACGACGATCGCCGACACGACGAAGATGACCAGGACGACGATCTCCATCGCGAGCACCAGGAAGCCCACGCGGGCCGCCGCACGCACACCCCAGAGGTTGAGGCAGGTCGTGATGACGACCGCCAGCGCGGTCCACACCCACCGCGAGACGTCCGGGACCAGCGCGTTCATGGCGATACCGGAGAAGAGGTAGGCGACGGCGGGGATCAGGATGTAGTCCAGCATCGCCATCCAGCCGGCGATGAACCCGGCCTCCCTGCCGAGCCCCACGCGCGCGTAGGCGAACACCGAGCCCGCCTGGGGGACGACCCGCACCATCTGCGCGTAGCTGAACGCCGTGAACGCCATCGCGACCGTGGCCACGATGTAGACCAGCGCGACGGCGCCGTGCGACTTGGCGTCCAGGGTGCCGAACACGCCGACCGGTGCCATGGGGGCGATGAACAGCAGCCCGTAGACGACGAGATCCCGGAAGCCGAGGCTGCGCCGCAGCTGGGGCCCCTCGCCGGCCGTGGTGTTCGTATCCGTGTCCGCCATCGCGCGTCTCCCGTACGTCGTGCCCGGCCCCCGCCCCTCCCACTCCACCGCGAGTCTCCCCACGCCAGTCTCCCCAAGGACGCGATCTTTGACCCGTCGAGCGCGGCCTTACGATGGGACACATGACTGCTTCGTCTGGCCGCCGTGTCCTGCTCGCCGCCCCCCGGGGCTACTGCGCGGGTGTGGACCGCGCCGTGATCGCCGTCGAGAAAGCCCTTGAGCAGTACGGGGCTCCGATCTATGTCCGGCACGAGATCGTGCACAACAAGTACGTCGTCCAGACCCTGGAGAAGAAGGGCGCCATCTTCGTCGAGCGGACCGAGGAGGTCCCCGAGGGGAACATCGTGATGTTCTCCGCGCACGGCGTCGCGCCCGTAGTCCACGACGAGGCCAAGCAGGGCCGCCTCGCCACCATCGACGCGACCTGCCCCCTGGTGACCAAGGTCCACAAGGAAGCCGTCCGTTTCGCCGACGACGACTTCGACATCCTGCTGATCGGCCACGAGGGTCACGAGGAGGTCATCGGCACCTCCGGAGAGGCCCCCGACCACATCACCCTCGTCGACGGCCCGTCCGATGTCTCCAAGGTCGAGGTGCGCGACCCGTCCAGGGTGGTCTGGCTCTCCCAGACGACCCTCTCCGTGGACGAGACCATGGAGACGGTCGACGCCCTGAAGGAGAAGTTCCCGCAGCTCATCTCCCCGCCCAGCGACGACATCTGTTACGCCACGCAGAACCGCCAGCTCGCCGTGAAGCAGATGGGCGAGGAGGCCGACCTGGTGATCGTGGTCGGCTCGAAGAACTCCTCCAACTCCGTACGGCTCGTCGAGGTCGCCAAGCTGGCCGGCGCCCGCGCCGCCTACCTGGTGGACTTCGCTGATGAGATCGAGGAGGCCTGGCTGGAGGGCGTGACCACGGTCGGCGTGACCTCGGGCGCGTCCGTGCCGGAGGTCCTGGTCGAGCAGGTACTGGAGTGGCTGTCGGCGCGCGACTACGAGGACGTCGAGCTGGTCAAGGCGGCCGAGGAGTCCATCACCTTCTCGCTGCCCAAGGAACTCCGCCGTGACCTGCGCGAAGAGGCGGCCGCGCTGGTAGCCGAGCGCACCGGTTCGGACCGTACGGCACCCTCCGGGCAGTGACTGTCAGTCGTTCGTCGTAGCGTGGATCCATGCAGATCTTCGGCGTGGACATCGGTGGATCCGGGATCAAGGGCGCCCCTGTGGACCTGGACAAGGGCGAATTGACGGAAGAGCGGTGCAAGGTGCTGACCCCGCACCCGGCGACACCGGACGGAGTGGCCGACGGCGTGAAGGAAGTCGTCGACCACTTCGGCTGGACGGGACCGGTCGGGCTCACGTTTCCAGGTGTGGTCACCGGCGGTGCCACGATCCGTACGGCGGCGAACGTCGACAGGAGCTGGATCGACACGGACGCGGGCGCGCTGTTCAGCGACAGACTGGGCGGCCTCCCGGTGACCGTTGTCAACGACGCGGACGCGGCGGGCGTCGCCGAGATGCACTTCGGCGCCGGCCAGGGCCGCAAGGGCACGGTGATCCTGCTGACCTTCGGCACGGGCATCGGCAGCGCCCTGTTCGTCAACGGCGTCCTGGTCCCGAACACGGAGCTGGGCCACCTCGAACTGAACGGCCACGACGCCGAGAAGAAGGCCTCCAGCAAGGCCAAGGACGACGGCGAGCTGACCTGGGAACACTGGGCCCACCGCGTCCAGAAGTACCTCGCCCACGTCGAGATGCTGTTCTCGCCCGAACTGTTCATCATCGGCGGCGGAGTCAGCCGCAAGGCCGACAAGTTCCTGCACTTCATCGAGGACATCAAGGCCGAGATCGTCCCGGCACAGCTGCAGAACAACGCGGGGATCGTGGGAGCGGCGATGCATGCGGCGGGGGACGACTAGGGGGATTGGCGGCGACTGGGCCGGCTGTCGGCTGCTGGTGCTGGTGCTGGTGCTGGTGCTGGTGCTGTTGCGAAGAGGCGGTGGCGCTGGTCGCCGAGCGCACGGGTCGCATGGGCTCGCTCGGGGCCGGACTGCTCCGTCGGCGCGGCATGTTGCGCAGATCAGTCTCCGGCGCCCCGGTCCCGGAACTGGCCCTTGAACCGAACCGGGGGCCGGGGAGTCACGGCTGCCGACGACGCTTCAGCAAGCGAACCCTGCGGACCGTCGCGATGAGCCCCGCGACGAGCGTCCCCCCGTACAGCCAGCCGGCCTGTGTCGCGAGCCCGGTGAACAGGCCCATCAGCCGGTTGCCGAGGCCGCCGCTGCCGTCGGCCACCGGGAACAGCCCGACGGCGAAGGCGATCGGCACGACGACCGGCGCGGTCAGCAGGTCGCCCCGCCGGATCCAGACCGCGGTGAGCACGCACACCGGCACGAACAGCACGCCGTACACGGTCAGCGACGCCCCGAACAGGAACTGGTCGAGACACCCGAGCACGAACATCACGGCCGCGCAGAACAGCCCGCCGCCGAGTCCGGTGAGCCGGGGGTTCGGGAGCTGTCGTACAGTCGGGGCCGCCGCGGGACCCGGGCGTCGTACGGCTGCCGGACGGCGCTGTGCGGTGCCGCGTGTCTGCGGGCCCGGGCGGGTCGTGCGGGCCGGGCCGCCGTTCGGGCCCCGGCCCGCCTGCGGGGGCAGGGGCGGGCCCCCGCGTCTTGCGCCGGGCTGTGGGGGTCGTGTCCTGTGTTGCTCCACTGGACCAACTTAGGTCGGTTTATGTGCCGAATAGCTCCTCAGACACGCCGATGGGCAGAGCTTGGCCACGTGTTCGACGCGAAGCCGGGAGGGCGCGGCTCACGCCGTAGACTGGTGGATCGGCCCCGGGCCCCGGTTTCCGCAGCCCCAGCCGGTCCCCTCCACTGCTCTCACGCCACTCACGTACGGGAAGTCGCAACGTGTCGCTCACGATCGGAATCGTCGGTCTGCCGAATGTCGGCAAGTCGACCCTGTTCAACGCCCTGACCAAGAACGACGTGCTGGCGGCCAACTACCCGTTCGCCACGATCGAGCCGAACGTCGGCGTGGTCGGCGTCCCCGACCCGCGCCTGACGAAACTGGCCGAGATCTTCTCCTCGCAGAAGATCCTCCCGGCGACGGTCGACTTCGTCGACATCGCGGGCATCGTGAAGGGCGCGTCGGAGGGCGAGGGACTGGGCAACAAGTTCCTCGCGAACATCCGTGAGTCCGACGCGATCTGCCAGGTCATCCGCGCCTTCAAGGACGAGAACGTCGTCCACGTCGACGGCAAGGTCTCGCCCAAGGACGACATCGAGACGATCAACACCGAGCTGATCCTCGCCGACCTGCAGACCATCGAGAAGGTCCTGCCGCGCCTCCAGCGGGAGTCGCGCATCAAGAAGGACATCGGCCCGAAGGTCGCGGCGGTCGAGGCGGCGCAGGAGATCCTGGAGAAGGGCGACACCCTCTTCTCGCAGGGCATCGTCCAGGGTTCCGGCAACGAGGAACTCCTCCACGACCTGCACCTGCTGACGACGAAGCCCTTCCTCTACGTCTTCAACGTCGACGAGGACGAGTTGGTGGACGAGGACTTCAAGGTCGAGCAGCGCGCCCTGGTCGCCCCCGCCGAGGCGATCTTCCTCAACGCCAAGCTGGAGGCGGACCTCGCCGAGCTCGACGAGGAGGAGGCGATGGAGCTCCTGGAGTCGGTCGGCGTCGAAGAGCCCGGCATGACGACCCTGGCCCGCGTCGGCTTCGCCACCCTCGGCCTCCAGACCTACCTCACGGCAGGCCCCAAGGAATCCCGAGCCTGGACCATCAAGAAGGGCGCCACCGCCCCCGAGGCCGCCGGCGTCATCCACACCGACTTCCAGAAGGGCTTCATCAAGGCGGAGGTCATCTCCTTCGCCGACCTGGTGGAGACGGGGTCCGTGGCGGAGGCCCGCGCCAAGGGGAAGGCGCGTATGGAGGGCAAGGACTATGTGATGCAGGACGGGGATGTGGTGGAGTTC
This sequence comes from Streptomyces sp. NPDC058469, assembly GCF_042721125.1. Classification (NCBI taxonomy): domain Bacteria; kingdom Bacillati; phylum Actinomycetota; class Actinomycetes; order Kitasatosporales; family Streptomycetaceae; genus Streptomyces; species Streptomyces sp. NPDC058469. Next base: position 29,736 of record NZ_JBHXME010000077.1, on the reverse strand, counting down.
CGGTTCAACGTGTAACCAGTGACAGATGAGGCCGGAACCAGGACCTGGTTCCGGCCTCATGGTTTTATAGTAAAAGTGATTAATTCTGTATTTGTTTTCCTGTGAGGGTTTCCGTCGCTTCCCCCGTAAACAAGGGTGAAGGGTGGAGGGCGCATGGATGCGAAAAACAGATTCGAGACGAGAGCCACTTTCCTGCTGCTGCGCATGGAATGGCTCGGTGGCCTGGTCGTATGTGCCGTGCTTGCCGTGCGGCATTTTTCGGAGATCCGGTGGGGAGTGTTTATCGCCCTCTTCGTCGTCATCGACGCCATCGGTTATCTTCCCGGCGCCCTGGCCTTCCGGAGGAGTCGGGGCGGGCGTATCTCGCGCTGGTACTTCGTGGCGTACAACACCATGCACAGCCTCGTGACCGCAGGCGTCGTCGCCGGTCTGTGGGCGGTGCTGGTGAAGCCGGAATGGGCGCTGCTCGCTCTCCCGCTGCACCTGCTGGGGGACCGTGCCCTGTTCGGGAATTCACTCAAGCCGTTCGGGGTGCTTTTTGAGCCGGATCCGCATCCGGCATATATTGAATTCGAGCGGGCATACTCGAATTCGACCGGAAGTAATTCCGATGACTCCCGGAGGAGTGCGGATGCCGTCCGTCTTTGAGACCCTCGTCCGGCACAGCGACAATCCGAGCTCTTTTCTTGCCCTCAATCAGGGCAATGAATACTTTCGAGATCCACGCTTCGACGGCACCTGCGTCTTCCGCCGGTCGGGGCGCCACCTCCTCCAATTCGCGGGTCCCTTCGCGGCCGAGGAGCAGCGCGCGGGTCTGCTGGACGCCTTCGCGGCGCAGGCCCGTCCGCGTCGGCTGGTGGCCGTACAACTGCAGCGGTCGGACGCCGAGCTGTACGGGGCGCACGGGTTCACGGTGAACCAGCTCGGGGCGTCGTACGCGGTCGACCTGGCCCGGTTCACCCTGCGCGGATCGTCCTTCGTACGGCTCCGCAACAAGATATCCAGGGCCCGTCGCGCCGGTCTGGAGGTGGTCGAGGCCCCCTCCGTGGCCGACGACGAGGTGCAGGGCGAACTGGATCTGATCGACCGGGCCTGGCTCAGCGGCAAGGGCGGTGCCAAGGAGCTCCGGTTCCTGGTCGGCGAGCGGACCGGGCTGGCCCAGCGGCACCGGCGGTTGTTCGTGGGGCGGATCGGCGGGGTGGCCGTCGGGTACATCAGTTACTCGCCGGTCTTCGGGAGTCGGCCGGGCTGGCTCCACGACCTCAGCCGGCGTTCCCCGGACGCTCCACCCGGGGTGATGGAGGCGCTGAACGCGACCGCGATGGAGCGGATGTCGGCCGACGGCGCGGGCTGGCTGCACTTCGGCTTCACACCCTTCACCGGTCTCTCCGACGAGCACGAACTGCCGTGTGCGAGCCGTACCTTCACGCGCTGCGTGCGGCTGCTCGCCCAGCACGGCGAACGGATCTACCCGGCCGCCGCACAGCTTGAGTACAAGCGGAAATGGGCGCCCCACGCGGTGCTGCCCGAGTACATCGCCTTCCAGGGGCGGCCCGGTCCAGCGGCGGTTTGGCAGCTGCTGCGTGCCACGCGGGCGCTGTAGGGCCGGGGCGACCAGTCTCGCCTGTCCGTCGGTCCCGCCATCCCGCCAGTCCCTCCGTCCGACCAGTCCCGCCGGTCCCGCGCGTCCGACCAGTCCCGCCGGTCCGACCGGCCCCGTTATCCCGTCATTCCCGTCACCCGTCATTCCCGTCCGCCGGACGGGGTTCAGCGCGACCGGGTCGTCCCGGAGCAGGGGAGCACATGAGGTTTCTGGAGCGCGAACGCGCCGTACTGACGAAGTTGCTGCCGGGGCTCGACGAGAGTCTGCGGGCGGTGCCGCTCATGGAGCTGGAGAGCCCTCGCAGCCCCGGTATCGGGCTCTTCCGCGACAGCGGCGGCCCCGGCCTCGTGGTGCCGGTCTCCTGCAAGGGGAAGGGCGCCACCGCTCTGGACGCCCTGCGGGTGCAGCGCGCCCTGGGCAGCAGGTCGCCGTCCCTGGCGGTGGCCACCACGATGCACCACTTCTCCATGGCCACCCTGGTCGGTCTGGTCACCGACGGCGAGGGCCTGGAGTGGATGCTCGTCGAAGGAGTGGCCTCCGGCAACCGCCTGGTGGCCTCCGGCTTCGCCGAGGGGCGTCCGGGCGCCGGCATCCTCTCGCCGTCGATGACCGCCACAGTGGGACCCGACGGGGTGCGGATCAGCGGGGTGAAGCGCCCGTGCAGCCTCGCCCGGTCCATGGATCTGCTCACCGCCAGTGTCCTGGTACCCGGTGAGCGGGGGGCGCGCGAGGAGCTGGCGGTGGCGCTGGTGCCCGCCGAGAGCGAGGGCGTGAGTGTCAGCGGTTTCTGGTCCAGTTCCTTCCTGTCGGGAGCGGAGAGCGACCAGGTCACCCTCACGGATGTGCTGGTACCGCCGGAGCTGCTGCTGCGGACCTCGGCCACGGACGGGCGCCTGGACGAACTCCAGACCGCGGGCCTGGTCTGGTTCGAGCTGCTGATGACGGGGAGCTATCTCGGGGCCGCCAGCGCACTGGTGGAGCGGGTACTGCGCAACGAGCGGGTGCCCGAGTCCGAGCGGGTCCGGCTGCTGGTGGAGACCGAGGGCGCGATGGCCGCCGCGGAGGGCGTCGCCCGCCGGCTCGACGAGGGCTGCCCGGACGAGTCGACGCTCGCCGACTCGCTGTACGTGCGGTACTGCGTGCAGGACGCCCTCTCCCGCATCGTCCCACGGGCGGTGGAGCTGCTCGGCGGCCTCAACTTCATGAGCTCGGACGAGGTCGGACACCTCGCGGCCTGCGCCAACGGGCTGTCCCTGCACCCGCCCGCACGGTGCAGGATGACCGGTCCGCTGGCGGCCCACCTGGCCGACGGTCCGCTCACCGTCGCCTGATCCGATCCCGATCCCAGGCGCGACTCTTCACGTCTCCACGACCGCCTCCCACTCCACTCCAACACCCGCCACCCGATGGGAGTTTCCGAACCATGCCGCCAGAACCCACCGGTCCGTCCCGTCCGTCCCGTCCTCGGAACCAACGCCCCACCCTGCTGCTCACCGGCGCCGCGGGAGTACTCGGCCAAGCCCTGATCGACGAGCTCTGCGACGACTACGACCTGATCTGCCTGCGCCACCGGGCACCGCTGGACGACCCCCGGGTACGGGAGGTGACGGCGGACCTGAGAGCCCCCGGGCTGGGGCTCTCCGCCGCCCAGCGGCTGGACCTCGCCGCCGAGGTGGACGTGGTGGTGCACTCCGCCGCGGCCACCAACTGGCGGCTGGACCCGGCCGACATCTGGCGCACCAACCTGGACGGCACCCGGTCGATGCTCGACCTGGCGGCCCGCGCCGACGCCCCCTTCTTCTACATGAGCACCGCCTTCGTGGCGAACCCGCTCGCGCCCGAGGAGCAGGAGCGCTTTCCCGGGGCGGCCGCGTACCTCGCCTCCAAGACGGCGGCCGAGGAGGCCGTACGGTCGGCCGAGGTTCCCGGGGTCATCCTGCGTCCGTCCCTGGTCATGGGCGACTCGTCCACCGGCCAGATCGCCCGGGTGCAGGGTCTGACCCGGGCGCTGGGAGGCATCGTCAAGGGCCAGGTCCCGGTGCTGCCGGGTTCGCCCGGGACACGGATCGACATGGTGCCGCAGGACGTGGTGGCCCGCGCGGTGGGCGACCTGGTCAGGTCCGGCGTCGCCCAGGGCGAGTACTGGCTGACCGCCGGGCGTGAGGCCATCCTGCAGCGGGAGGTCGTCGACATCTGCCTGGAGTTCGCCGGACACCACGGTGAACGCCCGCACCCGCCGCGGCTGATCCCCGTGGAAGCGGTGCACCGGCTGCTGCTGCCGTTGCTGGAGGGGCCGTCCTTCCCCGCGTTGGTGCGGCGCCGGCTCCAGGACTACGCGGAGCTGCTGCTGGTCTTCCAGCGGGAGCTGCCCTTCGCGTCCGACCTGGGGACACCGCACTGCGGCACGGCCCCCACTCGCGCCGCGATCCGGTCGGCGCTGGTGCGCAACGTGGAGTGCTGGGCCACCGGCCGAGGGGGCCTGCGCCGGTCGCGGACGGCTCAGACCCCGGCGGAGCTGGCGTCATGACCGCGGTGGAGGCGGCGGCTCACACCGCCGTAGGGGTCGCTGGTCCCGTTGCCGTAGAGGTGGCGGCTCACGCCCCCGTAGGAGTGGCCGCCCACGCCGCCGTAGAGATGACCGCTTCTACCCCCGCAGGTGTGGCTGCTCCCGCCCCCGCAGAGACGGCCGGTCCTGTCACCGTAGAGGAGGCGGCTCACGCCCCCGCGGAGACGGCTGCTTCCGCCGCCGTAGAGGTGGCCGCTCCCGCTACCGCAGAGACGGTCGGTCCCGTCGCCGTGGAGACGGCCGCTCCCGCCCCCGCAGGGGTGGCCGCTCCCGCCGTAGAGACGGCCGGTCCCGCCCCCACAGCCCCGCCCCCCGACACCGCCGAGCTCTACCGGCGCCACCTGGGCACCGGCCGGGCGGTCATGGGGACGGTGCTCGGCGGAATGGCCGAGGTGTACTCCGAGGGCGCCTGGGTGCACACCGACGACGGACGCTGCTATCTGGACTTCGGGGGCTACGGCGTCTTCATCCTGGGCCATCGCCACCCGGCGGTGCTGGAGGCGGTGCACCGGCAGCTGGACGCACATCCGCTGGCCACCCGGGTGTTCCTGGAACCCGTCGCCGCCCGGGCCGCCGCCGCGCTGGCCGCCCGTACCCCGGCGGGCCTCGATCACGTCCACTTCGTCAACTCCGGTGCCGAGGCCACCGAAGCGGGTCTGAAGCTGGCCCGTGCCCATGGCCGCAACGCCCTGGTGACCACCGTGTCCGGCTACCACGGCAAGACCCTGGGGGCACTGAGCGCCACCGCCAACCCCCTCTACCAGACGCCCTTCGAACCGCTGCTGCCGGACACCACACAGGTCGCCTACGGGAACCTGGCCGAGCTGGAGGCGGCACTCGGTGCGCGCCGCGACCGCGCCTGCGTGATCCTCGAACCGGTGCAGGGCGAGGGCGGGGTGCGTATCCCGCCGCCTGGGTATCTGGCGGAGGCGGCCGGACTGTGCCGCGCGTACGGCGCCTTCCTGATCGTGGACGAGGTGCAGACCGGTCTGGGCCGGCTCGGCACCTGGTGGGGCGTGGACACCGAGGGTGTGGTGCCCGATGTCCTCCTCGTCGGAAAGGGTCTGAGCGGCGGTGTCGTGCCGGTGGCCGCGATGGTGGCCACCAAGGACGCCTACGGTCCGTTCTCCCGCGACCCCTACCTCCACACCTCCACCTTCGGCGCCTCGCCGATCGCCTGTGCCGCGGCGCGGGCCGCGGTGGAGACGATGGACCGCGAGGACATCGTGGGCCGGGCCGCCTCGCTCGGCCGCCGGCTGCTCGCGGGAGTCGTGGAGGCCTGCGCCCCCTACCGGGAGCGCCTGGTGCACGAGGTCCGCGGCAGGGGACTGCTGATCGGTATCGAGTTCACCGAGGCACAGGCCGTCGGCGAGACGCTGCTGGAGCTGGTGAGCCGCGGCGTCCTGGTCAACCACTCGCTCAACTCCACGCGGGTGCTCCGGCTGACGCCCCCGGCGATCGCCGACGCCGACGAGGTCCGGCTCTTCCTGGACACCCTGGCCGAAGCCCTGCGGGCCGTGCACACACGCCTCGGCTGACCGGTCACGACATCAGCACCACAGCACCCCACGCCAGTGAGGACCAACACCATGCGCCATGTGACAGTCCGGATGACGGCTCAGGGCATCGACCCCGAGCACGCCTACCGGAGGATCAGCGACTTCAGCCGGTACCCCGACCTCACCACGACGGTCCGCGCGGTCGAGGTGCAGCCTCCACGACCCGACGGTTCCGTGGTCTCCGAGTGGACGGTCTCCTTCCGCAACGGGCTGATGCGCTGGACGGAACGCGACACCTTCTCGCCGGCCACCCTCTCCATCGCGTTCGTACAGCTCAGCGGCGACTTCGAGACCTTCGAGGGCAGCTGGACCTGCGAGGCGCACCAGGACGGCACCACCGTCACCTTCCGGGCCGCGTTCGACCTGGGGATCCCCACCCTGGCCGAGATCCTCGACCCGGTGGCCGAGTCGACGTTACGCACCAACATCGAGAAGATCCTCCAGGGTCTGCTCGGCACGGTGTCACCGGCCGGTCTCGCGGACGCCGCGCATGGCTGACCTCGCCCTGGCCCGGCCCTTGGACCCGGGCGGACAGCTGCGGGACGAGCCCGGCCCGGACACCGAGCACTGCCTGCGCCTGTACGCGAAACTCGCCTCCGGTGTCACCGTCGTCACCACGCAGGGCGGGGACGGGCCCACCGGGATGACCGTCTCCTCCCTCACCTCGCTGTCGGCCCGGCCGCCCCTGCTGCTCGCCTGTCTGCGCAACGGCTCGCACACGCTGTCGGCGATCAGCGGCCAGGGCGTGTTCGCGGTCAACCTGCTCCGGGACAACCAGCGCCCGCGGGCCGCCCGCTTCGCGGACCCGGCGGCCTCGCCGGCGGAGCGGTTCCGCGAGGTCCCGCTCCGTCCGGTCCTGGGAGCACCCGTGTTCGGCGACGCGCTGGGCTGGTCGGTCTGCCTGGTCGAGGACATCCGCCGCTACGGCGACCACAGCGCGGTGGTGGGTCGGGTGGCCGTGGTGCAGGTGGCGTCGGGCCGGCCCCTGCTCTGGCACGACCGGCGGTTCGGGTCGGTGTCCGGGGCCGGTGAGCCGACGGCCCGGGAAGGAGCGCCCCGGTGACCCTGTTCGCGCCGGGCACGCCCTGCTGGGAGTCCGGGGACCCGGCCGGGCCGGACGGCGCGGACCCGCCGTCCACCGTGTGCGGCCGGATCGGTGCCGATGTCGCGGTGGTGGGCGCGGGACTCGTAGGACTGTCCACGGCGTATCACCTGGCGGAACGCCAACCGTCCCTGGACATCGTGGTGGTGGACGCGCGGCGGCCGGCGGCGGGTGCCAGTGGGCGGGGCACCGGGCTGCTGGGCCCGCGGGTGGGTCCGCCGGTCGACCGGGCGGTGCGTCGCCACGGCCCCGCCGTCGCCCGCCGGATGCACCGGGCCAGTGTCGAGGCGGTACGACGCGTCGTGGACCTGTGCGACCGGCTCGGTGTGCCCTGCGCGGACGGGGAACAGATCGTCGCCGCGCGCTCCCGCACCGGGCTGCTGTCCCTGGCGCGGCAGGCCGCCGCCTACCGCGCCCTGGACCTGGAGGTGCCCGTGCTCTGCGCCGCCGACATCCGGCGCCGGGTGGACGTGCCCTACCACGCGGGTCTGCTCCACCGGCACACCGCCACCCTCGATCCGGCCGCGCTGACGGCGGCTCTGGCGAGGGCCTGCGTGGCCAAGGGCGTACGGCTCTACGGCGGCAGCCCCCTGCGGGAGGTACGCGGCGGGGACGGACACCGGCCCGAACTGCTGTTCCCGCACGGCACCGTGCGGGCGCCCCAGTCCGTGCTGGCGGTGAACGCCGGGGTGGCGGGGCTCGGACTGCCGGTGGGCACGGTGCTCGGTCTGGAGGTGCACGCGGTGGCGACCGAGCCGCTGGGCCACGAGGCGCGTGCGCTCCTCGGCCACGGTGGCCTGGCGGTGATCGACGCGGTGCCGCTGGCCCCGTACTTCCGCCTCACCGCGGAAGGCCGACTGGTGGTGGGGGGCGGGACCGCCCTCTGTCCGGACGGGATCGGACCCCGCCGCAGGGCCGTGCTGCGGGTCTTCGCGTTCCACCGGCTGGAGCAGTGGCTGCGGGCACTGCACCCGGCCCTCGCCGGGGTGGAGGTCACGCACCGCTGGGCGGGCGGGATCGGGGTGACGGCGGACGGTCTCCCCGTGGTGGGGCCGGTCCGGGGCCGACCCGGACTCTGGTACGCGGGCGGCTGCAACGGGCACGGTCTCGCGATGTCGGTGGCGCACGGCGCCTACCTCGCCGAGGCCCTGCTGGGTGACGCGGGCCCGCGTGAGCCGCTGCCCTGGCACCGCTCCCGGGCGCCACGACTGCCGGTGTCGGGACCGGCCCGGCCGCTCCTGCGGGCCCACCTGGCCTGGATGGACCGCACTGCCCGCCGTGCGGCAGGGCCCGCCCTGGGTCCCCGGGGGTGAGGAGCCGTAGACCATCCGTCCGATTCCCTTCGACTGCCTCACCACCGCACGGACGCCGGGCCGACCGGGAAAGGAAACGTCAATGATCGGGACACTGCTGGCAAGGCCGCTGGAGCTCATGGAGGAGAACTTCCGCAGGCCGACCGGGCGAGCCGGCCGGTTCTTCGGAAACCTGATGGCGGTGCAACACCGGAGCCTCACCCTGTGGACGATCGAGCACATGGACGTGCGCGGCCGCCAACGGGTGCTGGACGTCGGGTGCGGCGGGGGCATGGCGGTGAAGCTGCTGTCGGAGCGGGCCGCTCAGGGATTCGTCGCCGGGGTGGACTACTCGACGGAGATGGTCGAGCAGGCGGTACGGCGCAATCTGCCGTCCATCGCGCGTGGCCGGGTCGAGGTCCGGCACGGGGAATGCTCCCAACTGCCGTACGAGGACGCCTCGTTCGACCAGGTCTGCGCGATCGAGACCTTCTACTTCTGGCCGGATCCCCTGCTCGGCCTCGCCGAGGCGTACCGGGTGCTCAAACCGGGTGGCCAGATCGCCATCACGCTGGAGATGAGCCGGGAGGCCGCTGACGACCCGTCACTGACGCAGCGGTTCTTCGGCCGGCGCTTCACGGAACGCTCGCAGCGGGCGGGGCTGCACATCCTCTCCGGGGACGACCTGGTGGACCGGCTCACCAAGGCCGGTTTCCAGGACGCCCGGTTCGTGTCGGAGCCGCGCCGTTCGCTGGGCTGGGTCTGCGCGCTGGCGCGGAAGTGAGGGCGAGGGCGATGACCGACGTACGCGATGGTGTGGGGGCAGGCGCCCCGAGGGCGGCCGGGCTGCCGTTGCTGGGCAGTGTGCTGGACTTCCGGCGCGACATCCTCAAGGCCATGCACCGGGGGCGCACCGCCCACGGCGACCTGGTCCGCTACCGGCTCGGCCCGGTGGCGGTGCACGGCGTGTCCAGCCCGGAGCTGGCCGCCGAGGTACTGACCGACACCGGCCGGTTCGGCAAACTCGGGCCGGACAACCCGCTGCGGCTCGTCCTCGGCGAGGGCCTGCTGACCAGCGACGACCACAAGAGCTGGCTGCGCAACCGCCGGATGATGCAGCCGATCTACACCAAGCAGGCCCTAGCGGGCATGTTCGCGACGATGGGCGTCTCGGCGGCCGAGCAGATCTCGCACATGGCGGACCGCTACCGGACGGGCGCGGTGGTGGACCTGCACACGGAGATGATGCGGGTCACCCTCGACATCGTCAGCCGCTGCATGTTCAGCACCGATGTGAGCCGGACCCTGGCCGGTCTCGGACCGGACGCGGTGGACGTCGCGATCAACTACGCCTTCGACCGGCTGCAGAACCCGCTGAGCCCGCCCACGTCCTGGCCGACCCCACGCAACCGGCGCTTCCACGAGGTCATGCGGGGACTCGACGACCTCATCTACCGGATCATCGCGGAACGCCGGCGGCCCGACGCCACCACCGGCGGCGGGGATCTGCTGGACATGCTGCTGGCCGCCCGCGACGCCGACACCGGCCAGGGGATGACCGACCGGGAGCTGCGGGACGAGGTGATCACCACCTTCGCCGCCGGCCACGAGACCACCGCGATCACCCTCACCTGGGCCTTCTACCTGCTCTCCAGGCACCGAGAGGTGCTGGAGCGGGTCCAGCGGGAGGTGGACGGCGTCCTGGGCGACGCCCTCCCCACTCCCGACGACCTGGCGGCGATGCCGTACACCCTGCGGGTCTTCGAAGAGGCACTACGGCTCTACCCGTCGGCGCCGATCCTCCCCCGGCTGGTGCTGCGGGACACCGAACTGGGCGGCTACCGGGTGCCGGCCGGGTCACGCGTCCTGGTGAACCTGTACGACATCCACCGTCACCCGCGGCACTGGACGGACCCCGAGCGCTTCGACCCGGACCGGTTTCTGCCGGAGACCGGCAAGGGGCGCCATCGCTTCGCCTATCTGCCCTTCGGCGCGGGGCCCCATCTGTGCATCGGGAAGCACTTCGCGCTCATGGAGGCCCATCTGCTGCTGTGCGCCCTGGTGCGCCGCTGGGAGTTCCGCCATGTTCCCTCACACCGGGTGGTGAACCACGCCACCATCACCCTGCGGCCGCGGTACGGAATGCTGATGACGATGCATCAGCGGACGCCCTCGGCCGCCCGACCCGCCCATGCCCAGTAAGCCGCCGCTGTACCCGACCCCCGCGCCGGAGCCGACCGTATCCGGGAGAACGGACCTCATGAACGCCGACTCTTCGCTCCTCGACCCCGAGCACGTCAACCGGACCCGCTACCGGCCGGGCCAGCGGGCCGGCCACTACGAGAGCTTCTACCAGCGGGGCAACCACCCCACGGAACCCCGCGCGTTCTGGATCAGGTACACCGTGTTCAGCCCCGCGAACATGCCCGAGGCGGCCATCGGCGAGCTCTGGGCGATCTGGTTCGACGGAGTGACCGGACAGCACGTGGTGGCCAAGGAGGAACACCCCATCGCCGACTGCCACTTCGGCACCGACTCGTTCGGCGCCCGGGTCGGCGACCGCGTGCTGGAACCGGGCCGCCTCAAGGGCGAGGCGAGGGGGCCGGACGGCCGGATCGGCTGGGATCTGACGTACACCGGGGACCAGCCGCCGCTTCTCCTCCTGCCGCCGAGGATGTACACGGGCGGGTTCCCCAAGGCCAAGAGCCTGGTCGGCACGCCGCTCGCCCGGTACAGCGGCAGTCTGCACGTCAACGGCGAGGAGGTCGCCATCGACGGCTGGACGGGCAGCCAGAACCACAACTGGGGCAGCCGGCACACCGACCACTACGCCTTCGGGCAGGTCGCGGGCTTCGACGGGGAGCCCGACAGCTTCCTGGAGGTCGTCACGGCACGCGCCAAGATCGGCCCCGTGCACATCCCGCAGGTCACCTTCCTCGTCCTGCGCCACGACGACCGCGAGTACTCGCTGGTGTCCCTGCGCCAGGCGCTCACCGCCAAGGCGGACTTCGGCTACTTCTACTGGGACTTCGCCACATCCGACGGCACCGTCGACATCCGCGGCCGGATGACCGCCCCCAAGGAACGGTTCGTAGGCCTCAACTACTACAACCCGCCCGGCGGGATCAAACACTGCCTCAACACGAAGATCGGCTCCTGCACGGTGGAGATCGCCAACCGGGTCACCGGCAAGCGCACCGCGCTCAAGACCGACAGCCGCGCCCTGATGGAGATCCTCACGGACGACCGTGAGCACGGCATCACCATCCGCGCGTGAGGGGCCCGGCCCCGCTCAGCGAGAGCGTCACGGTCCGGGTGGAGCCGGGCACGGCGTACGCCGCCGTCAGCGACGTCACGCGCATGGGGCAGTGGAGTCCGGAGGTCCGCGGCTCCCAAGTACTGGGCGGCCGGGGACCCGTACGCGTGGGAACACGCTTCGTGGGACTCAACCGCGCCTCGTGGCTGCCCTGGGCCACCCTGTGCACCGTGGTCTCCGCCGAGCCGGGGAGCTGCTTCTCCTTCAAGGTCAGCTTCCTGGGCGTCGCCCTGTCTCAATGGACGTACCGGTTCACGGAGGTACCCGGGGGATGCGAGGTGACGGAGGAGTGGCTGGACCTGCGGTCGCCGGTCGCCGGACGGCTGCTCACCGCCGTCACCCCGGTGTTCACCGGTGTGGTCCGGCGCCGCGAGCGCAACCGCGCGACGATGAGGGCGACACTCGCCGCCCTCCGGGCAGCTCTGGAGGGCGGCTGAAGCGGGAGCCCTTGGGGCGGTTGAGGCAGGGTGCGCGCCCGGACGTGTCAGCGGGACCTACGGCGGTGGTCCAGCAGCAGCGCCATGGCACCCAGCGCGATCAACCCCGCGTAGGAGGACCCGCGTTCGCCTCCCAGGGCGGCCGGCGTCCTCGGGTGGTGGACCTGGAGCGCGAACCGCCGGTTGGACGCGTCGGCCAGCAGCCCGCGCAGCTGCTCGGGGCTGGTGGTGGCCGTGACCATCAGGTCCATCGCCGTACGGCCCAACTGCTCCAGCGAGATGAACTCGCCCAGCAGGGACATCACGATGCCGCGGACCTCGCCCTTGAAGATCTCCGCCAGCGACAGTTCGGGCGCCAGGCAGCGGACCGAGCCTTCGAGATTGGCGAAGGACTTCCCCAGCAGCGAGATCGAGGGCGCGGAGCCGATGCCCCGCTTGGTGGCCTTCTCCAGCACCGTGGTGAGCGAGACGCCGAAGTTGAGCTCGCCCAGCGAGGCGTTGGAGATCTTGGGGACCAGTGCCGCCATGTCGGCGGCGAACGCCGGCAGGTTCGCCCAGGCGGTGAGTTTCCCCATGTCGGCCCAGGCGCGGGCCAGTCCGTGTCCGTCGTTCTGCGCGAGTGCCATCAGCAGCGGCAGCAGCTGCAGGCTGGTCCGCTTGTCCAGGCGACCCACCATGCCCCAGTCGATCAGCGTCGCGGGGCCCCCGGGCAGGGCGAAGACGTTGCCCGCGTGCGGATCCGCGTGGAACGTCCGCTGGACGAAGTAGCCGCGGTACATGAACCGCAGCAGGTCCTTGCCGATGTCGGTGCGTTCGCTGTCGCTGAACGCCCTGGGGTCCAGATGCCGTACGGACATGCCGGGAGCCATCGACTGCACCAGCACCCGGGGCGTGGCCGACAGGACCTCGGGGACGGCCAGCGTGCGGAAGTCCCGGGCCGCCTCCCGGCCCTCCTCCATGTTGCGCGCCTCGCCGGTGAAGTCCAGTTCGGGTTCCATGGCGTCGAAGATCGAGCCCAGCATCGCCTCGACGTCGATGACCTCGTTGAACCGCGGTGCCGCACGCGCCACGATGCGGGACGCCCGGCGCAGCAGGGCCATGTCGGCCCGTACCGCCTCGCGGATCTCCGGCCGCTGGATCTTCACCACGGCCTCCCGGCCCCCGGGCAGGGTCACCCGGTAGACCTGGGCCAGCGACGCCGCCCCCAGGGGCTTGCTGGTGTCGATGTCGTCGAACCTGAGCTTCCAGTCAGGGCCGAGATCCTTCTCCAGGACCGGCTCGAACAGGGAGAACGGCTGCACGTCGACCTGGTCGTGCAGGTTCTGGAACTCGGCGATCATCGAGGGCGGCACCATGTCCGGCCGGGTGGAGAGGATCTGGCCGAGCTTCACATAGAACGGGCCCAGGCTCTCCAGGGCCTTTCGTACGGCCCGGGCACGTCGTTGGGCGTCCCCGGCGGCGGATTCCTCCTCCTCCGCCGGGGACCGGCCGTTCCCTTTGGATCTACCGCGTTCCCGCGCCGTGTGACCGACCTCGTCGGCGATCAGACTGCCCAGCACCTTCACGACCAGCCGGAGCCGGTCGCCGATCAAGGTCCTCACGACGCGGGTTCCCTCCTAAGGGTTCTGCGGAAGCCGACCCGGCGCACCGGGCACGGACCGCGGGTCAACGGCCTTGTGCCAGGACGGCGTCGGTCATCCCTTCTTGGCCGGCGGACGGACTCCGGCACTCGCCGCGACATCACTGATGGTGTCCAGGGCGCCGACCAGCGAGGACAGCAGGTCGGTCAGCCTGGCGATCTGCTGGGGCAGGGTCGCCAGGGATTCGGCCAGGCCGCCGAGACCGCCCACGGCAGCGGGCAGTCCCGCCGCCGCGCCGGCGAGCTGCCCGAAGGCGGCGAGCGGATTGTTGGAGGAGTTGGACTGGCCGGACAGCCCGGCGAGGGCCGCCGCCGGATGGGTCGCGCCCGCCAGTGCGGCGAGCGGGTTGGCGTTCGCGAGTGCGGCCAGGGGGTTCACCGGCCCGGAGCCCCGGTCGGAGGAGGCGCCCGCCAGGAGGGCGAGCGGGTTGGCGCCGGCGAGTGCGGCCACGGGGTTCATGCCGCCGCCGAACGCCGCCATCGCCTGCAGTGCCCCGAGGGGCGTCCCGGCCAGGGCCGCCATCGGATTGCCGGAGCCGAACCAGTCCGGGAAGTCGGACTTCCTGGACTTGTTGGGCGGGTCGAGGAAATCGTTGAAGGCCTTGTTGGAACTGTCGGCGATATCGCCGAGTAAGTTCTTGATGGTGTCCTGTGTGCTCGGCTTGTCAGCCACTTTTTCGGGTGTCCTTCCCTAGGGGCATCATGGAATAGACCAAGATGCCCAACCATTTTTCGGTCATCCGCAGGATTCGCCCAGGGATTGGGTGCACATGTGCCGGAGCCTTGCTCTGCCACGTGTGAAAGCACCCTCGGCGGCCTTTACGGAGATCTGGTTGATGCGGGCGAACTCGACGATGGAGATCCCATCGGCCCGCGCGAGCATCACCTGCCGCTCCCGGCCCCGGAGCTGGCCGGCCTGCCGGAGCAGCCAGCGCCCGAATTCCCGGTCGCAGACGGCTTCCTCCAGCATCTCCGGCTCCCCGTCGGTGATGCGCAGCAGCAGCCGCTGCCAGCGCTCCCGTTCCCGGTAGCTGTCGATGCACAGCCGCATGGCGACCGTGGTCAGGAACGCGCCGAGCCGGTCGCGGTCAAGGTCACGGTGGGTCGCCGCCCGCAGCATGGCCTCCTGGACGCAGTCCTCGGCGTCATGAAGATTGGGCAGTCGACGGCGCACCAGACGCAGGAGGCGCTCGCGATGCTGAAGGACTTCAGTCCAGAAAGAATCGCGGCATAAGTGCATGCGCATCACCAATGATCGAACGAAAGAAATGCTCCCAGCGATTGGGTTCACGCATGCCCTCATGCGACGAAAATCCCCTCCACTCTTTCCACCCCCTCACCCTTCCTTTTCTTTCTTTGATGTAAGCAACGGCTTTCTGCCCTAGGGGGAGATGGTTAACCCGTCCATCACACCCTTCCTTCGTTTGAATGAGAAAATGAGGAGGGATAACAGTATCTTCGGCTCGGTTGATCCACGGTTCGGTGCTCCGCGTGGCCCGTCGAGCCCCGCGTGGACTTGCCTGGAGGTTGCACTGGACCTGTTCGCGGGTGCAGCCGCTGTCCGGACCGAGCGACGGCACCGGCAGTCGGAACCCCGTGACGACGAAGAGCACGGAGACGACGACCCCGGCGGACAGCAGAGTCCACCGGATCCACCGGGCGTACTCCTCGAAGAGCGCCTCGGTGCGGGCCTGGGGGATGAAGAGGGTGTACGGGAACGGGGTGTCCAGGACGGAGAAATCGAGCCGGTCGGACAGGTTGGCGAAGTGGCCGGTGGAGATCTTCAGGCTCTCGGCGAGGAAGCGTTGGTGGATGCCGCGGGAGGCCGGCACCTCGACGCCGCGCGGGTGCACGGTGAGCGCCTTGGAGCGGTCGTCGATCTCGGTGCGGGTTTCCAGGACGGTGACGGAGATGTCGTTCAGCCGGAGTTCGGCGGCGAGCCAGAGGCCGACGGGGCCGCCTCCGGCGATGACGACCTGCGTTGTTTCCACCCGCTGTGCTCCCACCCGCTGTGCTTCCACCTGCCGTGCTCCCATGAGATCACCCATTTCTTGGTCGCTGACCCAGAGTCTGCGGGTGAAGTAGACTAGGTCAGTGACCAACAAGCAACGGAGTGACCGACTGGATCCGGCCACGGTGGTCCGTGCGGGGCTGGACCTCCTGGACGAGAAGGGCCTGGACGCGGTGTCCACGCGCGCGGTCGCCGACCGGCTCGGCGTGCGGATCAACACCGTGCAGTGGCATGTGAAGACCAAGGCCCGGATGCTGGAGCTGATGGCGGACGCCGTACTTGGCGAAATCCCGCTCACCGACCTGCCGGACGTCCCCGCCGAACGGGCCCGCGAACTGGCCCGCCGGTTCCGTCGCGCCCTGCTGTCCCATCGCGACGGCGCGGCACTCGTCGTCGGCACCTACGCCGCCGAGCCCATGACCCTGTCCTTCGCGGAGAGCCTGGTCGAGGCGCTGCTCGCGTGCGGCCTGGGTGATCGCGAGGCCGCGTGGACCTCGTGGGCGGTCGTCTACTTCGCGCTGGGGCTCACGCAGGAGGAACAGGCGGTGGATCACCGTCCGTTGGGCGACATCCTTGCGCGTGCGATCTCCGAGACGACCCATCCCGCGCTCCATCGCGTGGCCGGACATCTCGCGCCGGGGTCGTTCGAGGAGCGGTACGAGTTCGGGGTGGAGGCGCTGCTTGCCGGGCGGCATTGAGGGGGCCGCCCTTTGGGTGCGGGTGCGGGTCCGTCACCTGGTCATCGGGGCCTGTCGCGTGTTCATGGGGGTGCCTCGCATGTTCAGCGGAGAGCCTTCAGCGCGCTCTCGGCACTGGCCAGGACCGTGCGGGCCTGGTGTTCCACCTGGTGGTGGACCGGTACCCAGCGCACCTGTAGGGCTTCTTCGGCGTCCGTGCACCACGCCGTGAAGAGTTCGTCCAACTCGCGGTACAGCGCGGGGGCGGACGTGTCGTCCGACGCCTGCAGGAGTCGTAGCAGAAGGCCTGCCGCGCGGATCGGTTGGCGGCGGGCCACGATGTTCAGGGCCGAGACCTGGGCCGTCGTCAGACGCCGTGGGTCGTCGTCGGCCGACGCGGCGGCGGCCTGGCGGGCGAGTGGTTCCCAGGAGGTGGCGACCATGTCGTAGAGGCCGTCGGCCATCCACTCCACCACGCGTCTGAGCGGGTCGTCCTGGGGTGGCGGCAGGAAGGCGCGTGCCTTTTCGAGTACGGCGGTCACCTGGCGTCCGCCGTCCAGGACCAGGTCGGCCAGGTCGCGGAGGGCGTGTTCGGCATCCGGGTACGGGGACAGGTCCTCGGCCAAGTCGCTTGCCCACATGGGGACTTCGACGATCGCGGTGACTCCGCCGTACCGCAGGGGTGCGCACCAGGTGGACGCCCCGATGTTCTCCGAACCGGCCGCCAGGCGTGCGGTGTTGGCCGGTGCGGGCAGGACGTAGATCGCGGGGCTGGGGTTCTCCCAGTACAGGGCGTCGTACGTACCGTGTTGGAGGGGGATGCCGAGTTCTGCGGCGGAGGTGCGGAAGGGCGCGGCCAGTTCGGGGAGGTCGCGGGTCAACTGGACCCAGCTGCCGCCCACATCGGTGCAGTGCAGCGAGCACTGGAGGAAGGGCCGTAGGTCGTCGATCACCTCGAACAGCGCTCGGCTCTCCGGGAGTTGGCGCGAGACGATCGGTGCCCATTCCGGTTGCTCGGCGGCGATCGGACGGTAGGTGGTGCGGTAGTAGCTGCGCAGGGTGGGGTTGGCCGTGGGGGTGAGGGTGGCTGTGGTCGTGGCTCCCTCCGTTCCGGCCTCGCTCACGGCCGCGCCGTCCGGGTCGAGGCACAGGACGATGTCCCAGGTGACGATGGCGGGGTCGGTCGCCGCGAACAGCCGGTCTCCGCGCGCCACTTGCTCCGCCAGCGTGAGCGCGGTCGCGCCGCCGACCGGCTCGTCGGGGTGCGGGCCGGCGACCACGAGGACGTGGCGCGGTCCGTGTCCCACGGACAGCATCAGGATCGGGCGGCCCGCGCGGGATCTCCCGATCCGGCGCAGCCGGCAGGCTCCGGGATACCGCGAGACCAGCCGCCGCGCCGACTCCGTGACCTCGGCGACCGTGGGGTAGCGGTCCATCGGGTGAGCCGTCGTGCGAGCCGTCATGAGGTCCATCATGCGAGCCGTCGTGTGAGGCGTGTGACCTTTGTCCATTATCAATGACTGCCCCGATCGCATGTTCGGGGAATTCTTCGAAACATTCGAGCGAAAACATTCGAAGCGCGGATCTTGATTCTCCGGGTTCGGACGCGATCTCTTGAGATTCTTCCGCTGTGAATCGTTCAACAGGGCGTGTGAGCTGCGAGATTACGAGCAGCGTCCATTACTCGCGAGCGGCGAATATTTCGCACTCGATACCGAAACTATTGACAGTTGACAGGGTCAGACCAACACTGACGCCGTCGTGACCGTGATGTGACGAGGACGAGGAGGAAGCACCCGCATGAACAACGCACCCGCACCCGCACGCACGACGAACCGTGAACCCAATGGCCCTGGCCGTGGCCGCTTCAGGCTGTTCGTCAGCGGCGCCTGCACCCTGCTGCTGGCCCTCCTGGCGATGATGACCCTGCCCGGCACCGCCAATGCCGACACGGTCGTCACCACGAACCAGACCGGCACCAACAACGGCTACTACTACTCGTTCTGGACCGACACCCAGGGTTCGGTCTCCATGAACCTCGGCTCCGCCGGCAACTACAGCACCACGTGGAGCAACACCGGCAACTTCGTCGCCGGCAAGGGCTGGAGCACCGGCGGTCGCCGGAGCGTGACGTACTCGGGGACCTTCAACCCGTCCGGCAACGGCTACCTGTCGCTGTACGGCTGGACGTCGAACCCGCTCGTCGAGTACTACATCGTCGACAACTGGGGCACCTACCGGCCCACGGGCACGTACATGGGCACCGTCACCAGCGACGGCGGCACGTACGACATCTACAAGACCACGCGGTACAACGCCCCTTCGGTGGAGGGCACGAAGACCTTCGACCAGTACTGGAGCGTCCGGCAGACGAAGCGGACCGGCGGCACCATCACCACCGGCAACCACTTCGACGCCTGGGCCCGCGCTGGCATGCCGCTCGGCAGTTTCAGCTACTACATGATCCTCGCGACCGAGGGCTACCAGAGCAGCGGGAACTCCAACATCACGGTGGGCGGCACCAGTTCGGGCGGCGGCACCAGCGGCTGCACCGCGACCCTGTCCGCCGGCCAGCAGTGGAGCGACCGCTACAACCTCAACGTCTCGGTCTCCGGCTCCAGCAACTGGACCGTGACGATGAACGTCCCGTCCCCCGCGAAGATCATCGCCACCTGGAACATCGCGGCCACCTACCCCAGTTCACAGGTGCTGACCGCCAAACCCAACGGCACCGGCAACAGTTGGGGCGCCACGATCCAGCCCAACGGCAACTGGACCTGGCCCACGGTCTCCTGCACGGCGAGCTGACCGCCCCCCAACTCCCGAGGCTGGAGGACCACTTCACATGAAGCCCGCACCGCACTTCTCGTTACGTTCCCTGCGATCCCTGGTCGCCAGGCTGGCAGTCATCGCCCTGGCCGCCGCGGGCACCCTCGCCGTCGGCACGGCGGCTCCGGCGCAGGCCGCCACCTGTAGCGGGTACGTCGGGCTCACCTTCGACGACGGCCCGTCCGGCAACACCCCCACCCTGCTCAACGCGCTGAAGCAGAACGGTCTTCGGGCCACGATGTTCAACGAGGGCCAGTACGCGGCCGCGTACCCGGCACAGGTCAAGGCGCAGGTCGACGCCGGTATGTGGGTCGGCAACCACAGCTACACCCACCCGCACCTGACCCAGCAGACCCAGGCGACGATCGACTCGGAGATCTCCCGGACCCAGCAGGCCATCGCGGCGGCAGGCGGCGGCACCCCCAAGCTCTTCCGCCCGCCGTACGGAGAGACCAACGCGACGCTGAAGGCCGTAGAGGCCAAGTACGGTCTGACGGAGATCATTTGGGACGTCGACTCGCAGGACTGGAACGGCGCGAGCACCGACGCGATCGTCCAGGCCGCCGCCCGGCTCACCAACGGCCAGATCATCCTCATGCACGACTGGCCGGCCAACACGGTCGCGGCGATCCCACGCATCGCCCAGGGCCTGGCGGCCCGCAACCTCTGCGCCGGAATGATCTCTCCGCAGACCGGCCGCGCGGTGGCCCCCGACGGCAGCGGCAACGGCGGTGGGAGCGGCGGCAGTTGTACGGCGACCCTGTCCGCCGGTACGCAGTGGAGCGACCGCTACAACCTCAACGTCTCGGTCTCCGGGTCCAGTACGTGGACCGTGACGATGAACGTCCCGTCGCCCGCGAAGATCATCGCCACCTGGAACATCGCGGCCACTTACCCCAGTTCACAGGTGCTGACCGCCAAACCCAACGGCACCGGCAACAGTTGGGGCGTCACCATCCAGACGAACGGCAACTGGACCTGGCCTGCGGTCTCTTGCACGGCTACTTGACCCGGGCCGGGTTGAGGGCTGCCGCGATCGCAGGGGTCACGGGGTGTGCGGCCAGGACGTGGCGGACGGCGTCGAGGGGGACTGGACGCTCGTAATAGTCCTCGAAGTGGGCCTGGACGGCCTCCGGGGAGCGGTCGGTGAGGAGGTGGAAGAGGAAGCCGGAGCCGTCCGGGCTCTCGTGGCCGGCGGGGAAGTCGATGGCCGAGCCGGTGCGCCATGCGGTGTCGCCGGTCTCGCGCCACAGACAGACGGTGACGAGAGGGACGTCCATGTCCTCGTCGTGGAAGGCGGGGTCGTCCAACAGCGGGCGCAGTGCGGCGGGGACTTCGTCGACGACACCGGGCCAGACCTCCTCGGCGTCCGTCCCGCACGGGCTCATCTCCGACTCGTGGTCGAAGCCGCGGATGAGCACGCCGGCCGGGGTGAAGAGGACGGAGAAGTCGTCCCCCGAGCCGTTGTCCATCAGGGCCGCCTCCTCGCCGGGGCCCGAGTCGGTGTCGAAGGTGTACCGGCTGAACTGCGGATCGTCAGCGATCGTGGCGTCCAGGACAGCCAATGCGCGCAGATGGACGCGGAGTTCGACGGGGTCGGGGAGGAGGGCGGCGGCTTCGTACACGGTGCTCATGACCTGATGAAAGCAGCCGCCACTGACAACCCCGGCGCGTTACTCGGCAACCCCAGGCAACGAGATCCCCGCCTCGGCCAGCAACCGCCGTTCCCCAGCCGTGAACGTCGGCCCGTCGAGTTGTGGACGCAGGGGCCCGATCGCCGCCGCCGCAAGGACACTTGGCCGGAGCAGGGCCGTGCCCGGGGACTGGAGGGTCAGTACTTCTGTCATCGCGGTGGCCACGTGGTACGAGCCCGTGGCGGTGTGGGACAGCCGGCTGACGTAGCGCTGGAGGAGGCGGTCGGCCGCGCCCGCGGTGCGGCCCTTCGTCGTCTTGTAGTGGATGTCCTGTCCTACGGCGAGACTCCAGGCGAGTTCGACGGGCCTCGCGACGGCCCGTTGTGCCTTGCGGGAGAGGCCGTTGGTGAGGCCGAGGGAGGTCAGTTGGGTGCGTAGGGCTACGGCGCCCAGGGCCGCCACCGACATGCCGTGGCCGTAGACCGGGTTGAACGCGGCGACCGAGTCGCCCAGGGCGACCAGGCCTTCGGGCCAGGACTTCAGATGTTCGTAGTAGTAGCGGCGGTTGACCGTGCTGTGGGTCATGGCGACGTCGGTGAGAGGCTCGGCGTGGGCCAGGAGGTCGGCGATGACCGGGTGGCGGAGTGTGCGGGCGTACGGCTCGAACTCGGCTGTCTCGCGGGTGGGTTGGGCGCCCGGGGTGCCGATCAGGCTGACGTGCCAGCGGCCGTTCTCGATCGGGACGATGCCGCCGGTCCGGCCGGGTTCGCCCCGCCGCGGGTCGGCCTGGACGCTGATCACGGGCCAGTTGCGGGTGGAGACGGGGGCGCGGTAGATACGGCTGGCGTACGCGATGCCGGAGTCGATGCGGTCCTGGGCCGGGCCCGGGATGCCCAACTCGGCCAGCCACCGCGGCGTGCGTGACGCCTTTCCGGAGGCGTCGACGACCAGGTCCGCGCTCAGGTCGGTCTCGGTACCGTCCGCCGCGCGCAGCCGTACGCCGGTGACGCGGTGCGAACTCCCCAGCAGGGCCGTGACGTTGGTGTGCGGGCGCACGCTGACGCGCGGGTCCTTCACCACCTGCCCGCGGACGACGGAGTCCGTGAGGTCGCGACTGGCGGTGATCAGGTAGTGGCTGTCCCGCTGCCAACGGCGGTACCAGCCCTCGGGCGAGTAGATCAGCATGTTCGTCGTCATGGGCACCCGGTTGGCGCCCGCGGACAGCAACTCCTCGACCGTGCCCGGCAGCAGGTCCTCGATCGCGTTCGCCCCACCGGACAACAGGACGTGGAAATGCGCCGCTTGGGGAACGCCGGGGCGTGCCTCGGGCCCCTCGGGCAGGTCGTGCGCCTCGATGATCTCGACGGTGTCGACGTGGTCCCTGACGGCGGCGGCGGCGAGCATGCCGGCGAGGCTGCCTCCGATGACGACGGCACGGGTGGACATCCGGGACGTCCGGCGCGGTGATTCACTCACGGGGGGCTGCTTTCTCCAGAGGAGCACCGGCGGACCTGATCACATCAAGAGGCCTTGCAGAATATGCCAAACGCAAGGGGACCGAAACGGGCCCGCCGTTGTCACGCGCCGTCGAGCAGCGAGGCGAGGCCTCGGTCGAGGGACGGTTCCAGGGCCTCCCGGCCCGGCTCGATCACCCTGTACGTGCGGCGCAGGAAGTGGTGCAGGGCGACCGAGTCGAAGCGGATCATCGCGATGCCCTCCGCCGAGTGGAACTCAACGGCCGTATGGGCGGGGCCGTATGGCCTGATGTGCACGTTGCCCATCCCGGCGGGGGTGGCGAGACCCTCCTCCAGCAGCGCCCGCGCGAAGGTCCACGTCACCTTCTTGCCGTCGAGCGATATCCAGGCGGGGAACAGCAGTTGGACGGCGAAGGGGTCGCCGGACGAGTAGCGAAGGGTCACCGTCACCGCCAACTCCTGGTCGTGGTCGGCGATCAGCCGGGCGCTGGTGGGCTGTTCCAGGGTGATGTGGCGCATGGGCGGTCTCCGATTCGGGTGGGACGGCGGCCGGTTGTGCCGACTCACCCTCCTTGAGTGCGCGGAGGGGCGCTTGATTACGCCGTTACGGAAGATGGTTGATGTGATCTGGGTCACCTTCTGTTATTGCTGCAACTTTAGTTGAAAGTTTTGCCATCTAGGCTTACAAATCCTTCCCCGCCCGCCTGGCAACTGGAGCGTTGCTGCCATGACCGACGGCCCCACCGCCGCGTACGCCCGGATCTACGAGGAACAGCAGCCGCGCCTCGTCGCCTACGCCCGCTCGCTCACCCGCAACACCTGGGTCGCCGAAGACCTCGTCGCCGAGGCGCACTTCAGGGTGTGGCGCCGACTGTCCGCCGGGCACGAGATCGACAACGTACCGGCGTACCTCATGACGACCGTGAAGCACCTCGCCACGGCCGCGGGGAGCGCCGCACGCGAGACACCGCGCGATCCGCAGACCGACGAGCGGGCCGGCGCGGACCATGTGCACGTCCAGGGCCAGGGCCACGGGGGCGATCCTGCCGAGCAGGTGTCCTCGACGGACCTGCTGGTGCGGGTACTTGAGCAGTTGCCCGAGCGGTGGGTGAAGGCGCTGTGGCTGGCCGAGGCGGAGGGTCTGCCGCTGGCCGCGATCGGCCCCCAACTCGGCACCAAGCAGGGCGCGACGGCCGTACTGCTGCACCGCGCGCGGGAGGGCATGCGGCAGGCGTTCCTGCGCGCCCAGACCGGCGTACCGGACGATCCCGCGTGCCAGGTCCACTGGGCCCGTATGCCCGCGTACGTGCGCGGCGGCGCCACCGAGCGGCAGTCCGAACGCCTCCTCGGCCACGTCGACGCGTGCGACGACTGCCGCGCCCGCCTCGCGGCCCTGATGCGCGCCAACGACCGCCTGCCCGCACTCGTGGCACCGGCCCTGCTCGTGTTCGTGCTCGGCGGCGCGGGCAAGTTCCTGCTCGCCGCGTTCGGCGCGGGCTCCGCCGGTGCGGTCACGGCCGCGGGTGGCCACGGTGCCGGATTCCTGCACGGCGTACGGCACGCGGCAGTCGGCGCCTCCAAGACACAGGTGGCCGCCGCTGTCGGTACGGCCGTGGCGGGCGCCGTCGCGGTCTGCGTCCTCCTCGGCGGCACCGACGCCACCACCGAAGTCCCGGTCGCGAAGGGCCCGGTGGCCGAAGTCCCGGTCTCCCAGGGGCCGGTGGCGTCCCAGCCACGGACGGGGAAGCCCTCGAAGACGCCGAGTGACCGCAGTGGTTCTACGGCACCTGCGGCCGACGGGTCCATAAGTGCCGTGCCTCCGGCTGTACTTGGCGGCACCGGGGGCGGGGACGGGTCGAGCGTGACGCCGGTGGGGGGTGGCGGAACTCCCGTTCCTACGGCGCCTGTTGAGCCGCCGCCGGTGACCACCGAGCCGGTTCCCGCTCCGCCGGTGACCACGGAACCGGAGCCGACACCTACACCTACACCGACGCCTACACCGCCGGTGGTTACGAAGCCGACTCCCAAGCCGCCGGTGGTCACAGAACCCACGCCCACGGACCCGACGCCCGCCGACCCGACGCCCACCGACCCAACTCCCGTGCCTCCCAAGACCGATGAGCCGAAGCCGGAGCCCAAGCCGACGACCCCGGTGACCGGCGGAGAGGGCGACGGAACACCGAGCGCTCCCGTGAAGGAGACTCCGTACCCCGCCACCACTCCGGAGCCCACGACCCCGTCCGAGCCCTCGACGTCACCCACTGCCGACCCGTCCACCCCGGCCGGCGACCAGCCCTGTGCTCAGACGGAGGCCGGGGCGGGGGCGGATCAGCCGATGGCGTAGGCGCGGTAGACCGTCTCCACCGAGGTGCCGCCGGTGGAGTCGGTCACCTGTGAACGCAGGGCGACCGCGCCGGAGGCCGGGTTGTGCACCGAGGCCTTCCAGGAAGACCCGGAGCGGGTGACGGAGGCGGCCTTCCAGGTCTTGCCGCCGTCCGAAGACGCCCAGACCTTCAGGGACTTGACCGTCGACTTGGTGAACTTGGCGTCGGGGCCCTGGGATCCGCGGCCGGCGCTGACGGTGACCGTCGTGGTGCTGTTCGTCGCCGCCTGGTTGTGGCTGTTGAGGCTGGCCGGCAGGAACCGCGTCATGAAGACGGGCGCGACCCTCCCCGACTTGGCCGGGTCGGCCTTGAACCGCCAGTCGAGGGTGACGCGCGAGGACAGCATGCCGGACGGGAAAGTGATGCCCGGGTGGTAGCGGTGGGCGTCCACGGTCAGCCGGTACGTGCCGGCCGAGCGGACGGTGGCGGTGAACTCGGCGTCGGAAGAACCCCAGTTGGTCAGGGTCTGCTTCTTGACGGTGGTGCTCCCCTTGGACAGCACCACCGTCTCCTTCGTCGGGTCGGCCCCCCATATGCCCACGTCGGGGTCGCCGATCAGGGCGTCCGGGATGAACGTCAGGGACTTGTCGCCGACGATGGGCAGATAGTGCATGGGGCTCCACACGGCTCGCCCGAAGTACTGGGTGAGACTCTGCCCAGCCTTCAGCGTCCTGGTCGCCGGGAAACCACCACCGACGCCGTCGCCGTTGTTCGCGATCACACCGTCGCGCGGCTGCCAGGTCCCGGGCGTCACATGGACCGTGGTGCTGAACGGCGCGCTGTCGTCGGTGACGTTGGCGTACAGGTCGGTCGTGCAGTCGTCGACCTTGGGCGCGGCCTGGAGGGCGGTGTCGTTCTGGGTGCCCATCTGCGTCCCGCTCCGCACCGAGAAGCGCAGCGACGCCAGTTGTGACCGCTTGAACGAACCGCCGGGCGCGGACGGGATGCCGGTCGTCTTCTTGACCGCGACATAGCTGTCGTTGCCCGACCACTGCGCCATGTACCCGAACTGGAGCAGCTTGGAGGAGTTGGGGATCGCGTAGAGCGACCCCGCGTCGTTCCAGCCGCCCGCGCTGAACGCGGAGGGCATGTCCATGTCGGCGGCGCACACCTGCGCGCTGATCCGGGCCGGCTCCGTCACATCGGCCGGGGTGTCCAGCGACACCTTCACGGCCTTGCCCTTACGGGCGTCCAGCGTCACGGACTTGGCCCCCGACACCGACACGACCTGCGCGCCGACGGTGTCGGTGCCCAGACCGTCCGTGGCGCTCTCGTAGATGTCGGTCATCGCGAGGTACCGGCCCGACGGCAGGCTGAGCCGTTTGCCCGACTTGACGGTGCGCGTCTCACCCGACGACGCGTTGACGACGGTCACCGTCGTCGCCACCTTCGCACCGTGCCGCCCCAACGTCGTGACGGTCAACGAGCCCGAAGCCGCCTGAGCGGAAGCGCCGGGAACGAGCAACGGCCCCGCGAGCGCGGCCACTCCGACGAACGCGAGCGATGCGAGTGGTGTGCGTCTTGTCCGTCGTACGGACACGCTTCCCCCTGTGGACATGGTTCCCCTCCGAGCCCCGAACCCTGAATCTCAACCCCCGAAAACGGCTCATCGTAGCCGTGCCGCAGGCGAGTTCGATCAGCGCCCCGCCACCAGGCGGCACGCCTCCGCGTACGCCCGGACCAGCGGTCGTGCACCGTCCTCGCGTCGCCAGGCGAGGGCGTAACGGCTCGGCGAAACACCGTGCACCGGGCGGGTGGTGACGCCGCCGAGGGTGATCAGGTGGGCGTTGCCCGTGGCGACCAGGCAGACGCCAAGACCGGCGACCAGCGCCTCGTACGTCTCCTCCGTGCTCGCGATCTCCGCGCCGATGCGCGGTAGGTGGCCACCGCGTTCGTCGAGGGCGAGCCAGTGGTCGCGCAGGAGGCCCGCGTTGGACGGGAGGGCGAGGAACGGTTCGTCGGCGAGGTCGGTGAAGTCGATGTGGGGGCGGACCGCGAGGGGATGGGAGTCCGGGAGCGCGAGCAGGCGGGGTTCCTCGGCGACCACCGTCCAGTCGTAGCGACCGGCCCGGTCCCCGTGCTTCGCGTCGGGCAGGGGCAGCCAGACGAACGCCACGTCCGCGTCGCCGTCCGCGAGACCGGCCGTCGGGTCGTCCCAACTGACCTGCCGCAGCCGTACGGTGGCCTCCGGATGCGCCGCCGTGAAGCGGGAGCGGATCGCCGGCAGCAGACCGCCCCGGCCGGGGCTGGTGCTCATGCCGACCACCAGGGTGCCGCGCTCGGCCGCCGTGACCTTCGCCAGTGCGGACGCGCCCTCCGCCCAGACCGCCAAGACCCGTTCGGCGTACGGCAGTAGGGCCGCGCCCGCCGGGGTGAGCGTGACGCCCTGCCGGTCGCGGCGGAACAACTCGGCGCCCAACTGCCCTTCCAGCGCCCGGATCTGCTTGCTCAGGGCGGGCTGTGAGACGTACAGCTTCTCGGCCGCGCGCGTGAAATGCAGTTCCTCCGCGACCGCGACGAAGTAACGCAGGTCCCGCACATGGACGTCCGTGGTCATAGCCAACGGTTATCAGCATGGGTCTTGGACGGGCAACTCACTTTGACGGCACGGTGGTTCGTGACGGAAGTACGTGAACTCACCCTGAGTCCTGGAGTCCTCATGAACAAGGTGTGGCTGGTGACCGGCGCGAGCAGCGGGTTCGGGCGGGCGATCGTCGAAGCGGCACTCGCGGCCGGTGACGTGGTCGTCGGTGCGGCCCGGCGGACCGAGGGGCTGGACGATCTCGTCGCCGCCCGTCCCGACCAGATGGAGACGCTGCGCCTGGACGTCACCGACACGGGGGCGGCGGAAGCGGCCGTACGGGATGTGGTGGCGCGGCACGGGAGGATCGACGTGCTCGTCAACAACGCGGGGCGTACGCATGTCGGTGCCTTCGAGGAGACCACCGAGCGGGAGTTGCGGGACCTGTTCGACCTGCATGTCTTCGGGCCGGCGGCCCTCGCGCGCGCGGTGCTGCCGTTCATGCGGGAGCGGCGCTCCGGGGCGATCGTGCAGATGAGCAGCATGGGCGGGCAGATGTCCTTCGCGGGCTTCTCGGCGTACAGCGGAACGAAGTTCGCCCTGGAGGGACTCTCCGAGGGGCTCGCGGACGAGGTCGCCGAGTACGGCATCAAGGTGCTGATCGTCGAGCCGGGCGCCTTCCGGACCGCGCTGTTCGACACGGGCCGGGCCGGGGTCAGCGCCGACAGCAGGGTGTACGCCAAGGTGAGCGCGACCCGCGATTCCGTCGATGGCAGCGACGGTGTCCAGCCCGGCGACCCCGCGAAGGCGGCGGCCCTCATCCTCGCCGCCCTCGATAGCGAGGAGACCCCGTTGCACCTGCCCTTGGGCGACGACGCGGTGAACGCCGTCCTCGACCACCTCGACCAGGTACGCGGCGACATCGCGGCCTGGGAGAAGCGGACCCGGGCGACGGGGTTCGACGCCTGACGGACGGCCGGGAACCCTGGCCCCGCCCGCGCCCGTCCCCGTTGTCAGTGGCGCGTGCCACGATGGATGCACAGTGGGACGAATGGGGAGCCGGGGGGTGACATGAAGGACGAGTTTCCGCGGGCCGGGCGGCGGGCCAGGGAGCTGTGTGCGCGGGGCACGCGGTTGTACGACGTGGCGCGCGCCCTGCGTGACGACCACACCCGCGCCCTCGACACCGTCCGCTCCGCGCTGGAACCGCTGCGGGCCGAACTCGTCGCCCAGGAGCTGGAGTCCATCCCGGTAGCCCGGCTGAAGGACGTCACCGAGGGGCGGCTG
This sequence comes from Streptomyces sp. NPDC058469, assembly GCF_042721125.1. Taxonomy (NCBI): domain Bacteria; kingdom Bacillati; phylum Actinomycetota; class Actinomycetes; order Kitasatosporales; family Streptomycetaceae; genus Streptomyces; species Streptomyces sp. NPDC058469. The sequence continues at coordinate 1,404 of NZ_JBHXME010000077.1, read as the reverse complement.
CGGCTCGGGGCCGTGGAGGCGGCGGGGCTGACCTCCGTGCGCGCGGTGCACGAGGCGAGCCGGTACGAGCTGCGGCAGCTGCCCGGCGTAGGACAGCAGACCGCCGACCGGGCGCTCGCCGCGGCCCGGCAGATCGCGCGGGCGGTCGCGGAGACCGTCTCCGTCCGCATCGACGTCGACCACCCCGAGCCGCGCACCACCGCCCTGGTCATCGCCCTGCAACGGCTTGTCGAGGCCGGACCCGAGCTGCGCCGCGCCCTGGACGCCGCCGCCCGGCTCGACGAGCGGCTCGGTGCGCTGCTGCCCGTGGCCCGGCCCGCCAGCAGCAGGCTGTTGATGGCGCTCGCCGGGCGCAGGCGGAGAGACGGCGCGCTCGCCGCGGTCGCCGAACTGCACGAGCTGGTCGCCGACTCGGCCGCCAAGGACGTACGGCTGCTGATCGCCCAGGCTTCCACGGACCTGTTGCGCCCGCCGGTCTCCGACATCGAGGCGTGGGTCGACTTCGAGCTGCGTTCCGCGGAGTACTACAGCCAGCTCGCCGAGGTCGACGGGCAGCAGCCGGATCTCGCGGCGAGCGAGGGTTTCCTGCCGGCGGAGCTGGCCGAGCGTGTGCACGCCCAGCCGCTGGACGACACCCATCGCCGGGTCTCCCTGCGCGGATACCAGTCGTTCGGGGCGCGGTTCGCGCTCGCCCAACGCCGGGTCGTCCTCGGGGACGAGATGGGGCTCGGCAAGACCGTCCAGGCCATCGCCGCGCTGGCCCATCTCGCGGCCGAGGGGCACAACCACTTCCTGGTGGTCTGCCCGGCCAGCGTGCTGATCAACTGGACCCGCGAGATCGGCGCCCGCAGCACCCTGCGCGCGTTGCCCGTGCACGGCCCGGACCGGCACGAGGCCTATGCGGAGTGGGGTGAGCGCGGCGGCGTCGCGATCACGACGTTCGACACGCTGCACACCTTGCCCGCGCCGGCCGACAAGTCGCCGGTCGATACGTCGCCCAAGGGCAAGAAGCCGAGGGGCGGGACACCGACAGGCCCCGCACCGACCGGCCCCACCCCGGGCATGCTCGTCGTGGACGAAGCCCACTACGTGAAGAACCCGGACACCCGCCGCACCAAGTCGGTCGCCCTCTGGACCGAGCGCTGCGACCGCGTCCTCTTCCTGACCGGCACACCCATGGAGAACCACGTCGAGGAGTTCCGCACCCTCGTCCGCCACCTCCGCCCCGAACTCCTGCCGACCGTCCGCAACGGCACCGCGGCGGCCGGACCGCACGCCTTCCGCAAGTCCGTCGCCCCCGCCTATCTGCGCCGCAACCAGGAGGACGTACTCACCGAACTGCCCGCCCTGGTCCAGGTCGACGAGTGGGTCGAGCTCGGCGTCGCCGACCGCGAGGCGTACGAC
>NZ_JBHXME010000076.1:0-47761 GCF_042721125.1 Streptomyces sp. NPDC058469 | reverse complement strand
GTGTCCCCCGCTCGTCTGATGGCACTCCACGCGCGCGTGCCGGTCATCCCGAGCAGCCTGAATCCGGGGGTGGATGGGGTGAGTTGAGAGGGCGGACCGGTGGGGAGCCCGGCGGGCCGCGTGGGCCCCTCGGCGCTTCTCAAGGTGCGTCCGGTGTGCCCGGTTCACCTGGTATCCCCGGCGCGTCCGGTGTGCACCAGACCGCCGCCGGTACGCCCTCCGGTTCGGGACCGGGGTTGCCCATACCCCGGCAGCGCCAGGCCCCTCAAGCCGGCTCTCGGCGACGCGGGCAGGGCGGTCGTGGGCCCCGGCAGGATTACGTCGACGCCTTCGAAGGAGACGGGGACGACGACGTCCTCGCGCCCCGGACCGGTGTCGCGACGCACCCCTCCGACCCGTACGGCTCCGTCACCGACTGGACCCCCGAGAGCGACACCGAAGCCGAGGACACGCCTCCTGTCGACCTCGATCCCGAGCCCGCCAAGGGCCGTAAGGGACGGACGTACACCGGTATCGCGGCCGCCGCCGTCACCACCGTGCTGGCCGTCATCGTGGCCGGGCAGGTCGCCAAGGACGGTGACAGCGACGGAGTGCGGTCGCAGGCGGCCACCGACCGGGCCCGGGACGCGAGAGGGACGGCCTCGCCGCAGGCAAGCCCGTCGAGTTCTCCGCGCCTGGTGACCCTGACGTATGCCCAGAAGATGGCCGAGAAGTACCCGCTCGGCGCCAAGCTCAAGGGGCCGGACAAGTTCGACGCGGTGCCCGGTGTCGACAAGGCGCCCGGGAAGGGGCGCAAGTACACGTACCGCGTGGACGTGGAGCAGGGGCTCGGGCTCGACGGGACGCTCTTCGCGCAGGCCGTGCAGAAGACGCTGAACGACAAGCGGAGTTGGGCCCACAACGGCGCCCGTACCTTCGAGCGCATCTACACGGGCAAACCGGACTTCGTGATCACCCTCGCCAGCCCTGGTACTACTGCCACGTGGTGTGCCAAGTCCGGGCTGGACACCACCGAGGACAATGTGTCGTGCGACTCGGCGGCCACCGAACGCGTGATGATCAATGCGTATCGATGGGCGCAGGGGTCGTCAACGTATGGGGACAAGATGTACACGTATCGACAGATGTTGATCAACCATGAAGTCGGTCATCGTCTCGGCTACGGGCACGTCACCTGCGACAAGGACGGCGAGTTGGCGCCGGTCATGCAGCAGCAGACCAAGTTCCTCGATCACGACGGGATCCACTGCCTGGCGAACCCCTGGCCGTACCCGGGCAGTTGACAGGCGACGCTTATGTCACATTGACATGAGCCGCAACTTCCATCATATTTTTTGGCATGTGGTCTAGTCATGTCGCGAACCGCGCCGCCATCGAGCTGGCGCTCATCGGCGTGACCCCGCTCTGTGTGGCCGACATCCTCTGTCGCTGAACACCGCCCCTGGCGTTCGTGTCGCGACCCGCACCACCACGCCCTTGCCCGTGTGACCTTGGCAGGGCTTTTTCGACGACCTGACGCCGGGGCAGACGGCTGTTCCCTTCCGTCTCACTCCTCGTCCATCCGTCTCACTATTCGAGAGATCTGAGAGAGATCCTCGAAAGTCCCCCGAGAGGTCGTCATTCCGATGCGTCAACCGTCCGTCATAGCCCGGCGCGTGGCCGTGGCATCCGTCAGCCTGGCCGTGGCGGCGGGCGCCGCCGCCTGCGGGCCGAAGGACAACGATGCCAAGGGCTCCGGTGGCGACTCCACGCCGCACAAGGGCGGCACGCTCACGGTCCTGAACTCGCAGCCCCAGGAGGACTTCGACCCGGCGCGCCTGTACACCTCCGGCGGCGGCAACGTCCCCTCCCTCGTCTTCCGTACGCTCACCACCCGCAACCGCGAGAACGGCGCGGCCGGCGCCAAGGTCGTCCCGGACCTCGCCACCGACACCGGGCGCCCGAGCGAGAACGCGACCGTGTGGACGTACACCCTGAAGAAGGGCCTCAAGTACGAGGACGGCACCGCGATCACCTCGGCCGACATCAAGTACGGCATCGAGCGCTCCTTCGCCCCCGAACTCTCCGGCGGCGCGCCCTACTTGCGGGACTGGCTGGTCGGCGCGGCCGACTACCAGGGGCCGTACAAGGACAAGAAGGGGCTCAGCGCCATTGAGACTCCTGACAGCCGGACCATCGTCTTCCACCTGAACAAGCCCGAGGGCGAGTTCCCCTACCTCGCCACGCAGACGCAGTTCACGCCCGTCCCGAAGGGGAAGGACACGGGGACGAAGTACGAGGAGCACCCGGTCTCGTCCGGCCCGTACAAGGTCGTCAGCAACCAGAACGACGGTGAGACGATCGTCCTGGAGCGCAACAGGTACTGGTCCACGGCCACGGACGCCGAGCGCAAGGCCTACCCGGACAAGATCGACGTGAAGTCGGGGCTCGACTCGTCCGTGATCAACCAGCGGCTGTCGTCGTCCCAGGGTGCGGACGCCGCCGCTGTCACCACCGACACCAACCTCGGTCCTGCCGAGCTCGCCAAGGTGACCGGCGACAAGGAACTCGCTGCGCGCGTCGGCACCGGGCACTTCGGTTACACGAACTACATCGCGTTCAACCCCAAGGTCGCGCCGTTCAACAACGTCAAGGTGCGGCAGGCGATCTCGTACGCCATCGACCGGTCGTCGGTGGTGAACGCGGCGGGCGGTTCGTCGCTGGCCGAGGCCGCGACCACCTTCCTGCCGAACCAGAAGTCCTTCGGGTACGACCCCTACGACCTCTTCCCGGCGGGCGCGTCCGGCAACGCGGCGAAGGCCAAGGAGCTGCTGAAGGAGGCCGGTTACCCGAAGGGGATCACCGTCACGCTGACGCACTCCAACGACAAGGACTTCGAGACCAGCCCCGAGATCGCGACCGCGATCCAGGACGCGCTCAAGAAGGCCGGCATCACCGTCAAGCTCCAGGGCCTGGAGATCAACGACTACAAGGACAAGATCCACAGCGTCAAGACCGAGCCGGGCTTCTTCCTCGCCCACTGGGGTGCCGACTGGCCCTCCGGTGGTCCCTTCCTCGCCCCGATCTTCGACGGCCGCCAGATCGTCAAGGACGGCGCGAACTTCAACACCGGCCTGCTCAATGACAAGTCGGTCAATGCCGAGATTGACTCGATCAACAAGTTGACGAATCTTGACGAGGCCGCCAAGCGGTGGGGTGCACTGGACAAGAAGATCGGCGAGCAGGCACTGACCGTGCCGCTGTTCCACCCCGTCTACAAGCGACTGGTCGGCAAGGACATCAAGAACGTCGTGATCAGCGACTGGACCGGCGTCCTGGACATCTCCCAGGTCGCGGTCAAGTAACCCCATGAGCGAGGCACTTGTCGCCTCCCAGGCCGCCGGGACGGGCATCTCCGTCCCGGCGGCCTCGGGGGCCCGTCAGTTCTGGCGGCGGCTGCGTGCGCAGCGCGCCGCCCTCGTCGCGGCGGTCGTCGTCGCCCTGCTCGTCCTGGTCGCGCTCGCCGCGCCGCTGCTCACCGCGATCGAGGGCCAGGACCCCTTCACCTACCACCCCTCGCTCATCGACTCCGCGCGCGGAGGTGTGCCGACCGGCTCCTTCGGGGGCATCACCGGCGACCACTGGCTCGGCGTCGAACCGCAGACCGGCCGCGACCTGTTCGCCCGTCTCGCGTACGGCGCCCGGGTCTCGCTCGGCGTCGCGCTCGGGGCGACCGTCGTACAGGTCACCATCGGGGTCGTGATCGGTGTCGCCGCCGCGCTCGGCAGCCGATGGGTTGATCAACTGTTGAGCCGGATCACCGACATCATCGTGGCGATGCCGTTGATGATCATGTCGTTGGCCCTGCTGGCGATCGTGCCCAGCAGTTTCCCGCGGCCCCTGCTGGTCGCGCTCGTCATCGGGCTCATCGCCTGGGGCAACATCGCGAAGATCGTGCGCGCCCAGACGCTCACCCTGAAGGAGCTCGACTACGTCTCCGCCGCCCGGCTCAGCGGCTGGGGCACCTGGCGCATCGCCCGGCGCGAACTGCTCCCCGGGCTGGCCGCACCCGTCATCACCTACGCGGCGCTCCTCGTGCCGATCAACATCTCCACCGAGGCCGCGCTGTCCTTCCTCGGCGTCGGCGTGAAGCCGCCGACGCCCTCCTGGGGACAGATGCTCACCGCCGCCGACGTCTGGTACCAGGCCGCCCCGCAGTACCTGCTGCTGCCCGCCGGCGCCCTCTTCGTCACCGTCCTGGCGCTGACCGTCCTGGGCGACGGCATCCGCACGGCCCTCGACCCGCGCGCGGCCTCCCGCCTGCGCATCGGCACGGGCCGCAAGCGCGAGGCCAAGGCGGACGCGAGCTCCAAGAAGGCCACGGCTGCGGACGTGAACAAGAAGGCCGCGGCAGACCCGAGCGCCAAGGGCGCGGGCATCAAGGGCGAGAGCACCAAGGAGGCCAAGTCATGAGCGGCTTCGGAGGGTTCATCCTGCGCCGCGGCGTCGGCACCGTGATCACCCTGCTCGCCATCTCGGTGATCGTCTACGTGGTCTTCTTCGTCACCCCGGGCAACGTCGCCCAGATCACCTGCGGCCCGCGCTGCTCCCCGGAGCAAGTGCACCAAGTTGCCCAGCAGTTGAGGCTCGACGACCCGTTGTACCTCCGCTACTGGCACTTCCTCCAGGGCATCCTCGTCGGCCAGGACTACTCCACGGGCACCTCTGTGGAGCACTGCTCGGCGCCCTGCCTCGGGCTGTCGTACCAGGGCGACCAGCAGGTCACCAAGCTGATCCTGACGAAGCTGCCGGTCAGCCTGTCGCTCGTGTTCGGCGCGATGGTGCTGTGGCTGATCCTGGGTGTCGGCACCGGCGTCCTGTCCGCATGGCGGCGCGGCCGGTTCACCGAGCGCCTGCTGACCGGCATCACCCTCGCGGGCGTCGCCACCCCGGTGTTCGTGATCGGCCTGGTGCTGATGATCGTCGTCTGCGGGCAGCTGCAACTGCTGCCCTTCCCGCAGTACGTCGCCCTCACCGACGACCCCGAACAGTGGGCCTGGAACCTCCTGTTGCCCTGGCTCTCCCTGGCCCTCATCGAGGCCGCCGCGTTCGCCCGGCTCACCCGGGCGTCGATGCTGGAGACGCTCGCCGAGGACCACATCCGCACCTTCCGCGCGTACGGCGTCGGTGAACGGTCGATCATCGGGCGGCACGCGCTGCGCGGGGCGGTCGCGCCGATCATCGCGCTCAACGCCAACAACGTCGGCTCGGCGGTCGGCGGCGCGGTCCTCACCGAGACGCTCTTCGGACTGCCCGGCATCGGACAGGAACTCGTCCACGCCGTCAATGTCGTCGACCTGCCGGTGGTCGTCGGCATGGTCCTGGTCATCGGCTTCTTCGTGGTCATCGCCAACGCCGTCGCGGACGTGCTGTACGCGGTGGCCGACCGACGGGTGGTCCTCGCATGAGCTCAGTGGATGTCCTGGTGGAAGTCACCGACCTGACGGTCGGGTTCGGGTCCCTGCGAGCCGTCGACGGCCTCTCCTTCCGGCTGGAGAAGGGCGCCGCGCTGGGCCTGGTCGGCGAGTCCGGCTCGGGCAAGTCCACGGTCGCCTCGGCCCTGCTGGGGCTGCACCGGGGCACAGGGGCGGACGTCGGCGGCTCGGTGCGCGTGGCCGGTATCGACGTACAGGAGGCGTCCGACGCGGACCTGCGGCTGTTGCGCGGCGGGAAGGCCGCGATGGTCTTCCAGGACCCGCTGTCGTCCCTGGACCCGTACTACGCGATCGGCGACCAGATAGCCGAGGTCTACCGCGTGCACACGCGCGTGTCGCGTCGGGCCGCACGCGCGCGTGCCGTCGACGTACTGGACCGGGTCGGAATTCCGGACGCCGTACGGCGGTCCCGTTCGCGCCCGCACGAGTTCAGCGGCGGCATGCGGCAGCGCGCCCTCATCGCCATGGCGCTCGCCTGCGAACCGGACCTGTTGATCGCCGACGAGCCCACGACCGCGCTCGACGTGACCGTCCAGGCGCAGATCCTCGACCTGTTGCACACGTTGCGCGAGGAGACCGGCCTGGGGCTGCTGCTCGTCACGCACGACGTGGGTGTCGCCGCCGAGAGCGTCGACGAGATCCTGGTCATGCGGCACGGGCGGGCCGTCGAGCACGGGCCGGTGGGCACCGTCCTCGGGGCGCCCACCGAGACGTACACCCGGGATCTGCTCGGCGCGGTCCCGCGCGTGGACGCGCCGCGCGCCCTCTCGGAGGCGTCCTCGGCGCCCGCGGAGGTCGTCCTGGAGGCGACGGGCCTGCGGCGTGAATTCGGGCGCGGGAAGCGGGCGTTCGCGGCCGTGGACGACGTGTCGCTGACGGTCCACCGGGGCGAGACCCTCGGCATCGTGGGCGAGAGCGGCAGCGGCAAGACGACGCTCGGCCGGATGCTGGTCGGGCTCCTGAAGCCGACGGCCGGCGAGATCAAGCCCGGCGGCGGCGTCCGCCCCGACGTCCAGATGGTCTTCCAGGACCCCGTCTCCTCCCTCAACCCCCGCCGCAGCGTGGGCGAGTCGATCGCCGACCCGCTCCGCGCGCGTGGAGAACGCGACGAGGAGAGCATCCGGGGGCGCGTACGCGAACTGCTGGAGCGCGTGGGGCTCGAAGGGGCGCACTACGACCGCTACCCGCACGAGTTCAGCGGCGGCCAGCGCCAGCGCGTGGGCATCGCGCGAGCGCTCGCGGCCGACCCGCGCGTGATCGTGTGCGACGAGCCGGTCTCCGCGCTCGACGTCACCACACAGGCCCAGGTCGTCGCCCTGCTCGGCGAACTCCAGCGCGAACTCGGCCTCGCGCTCGTGTTCGTCGCCCACGACCTCGCCGTCGTCCGCCAGGTCAGCGACCGGGTCGCGGTGATGCGACGCGGGAGGATCGTTGAACAAGGTCCCGCCGACGAGGTCTACGACGCACCCCGGGACCCGTACACGAAGCAGCTCCTGGCCGCCGTACCGGCCCTCGATCCCCAGGTCGCGGCCCGACGCAGGGCGGCCCGACGGGAGTTGGCGACGGCGTGACGGTCCCGTCGCGACGACGGGACGGTGCCGTCCCTGCGACGTGACCGCCTCGTCGCTACGGCACCGTAGCGACGGCACGGCGGCGGTCTGACGTTCCGTGCGCGATTGATCTCTTAGCGCGACGGAACGCGGCCCGCACGGGAAAGTTACGCCCGTTCACCCCTTTTGGTGGCGCGATGGACAACCGTCCGTCGCGCCACCGCCTTGTCCGCATACGTTCGTCCCGCTGCGAGCCGCCGGGTCAACGGCGGCTCCCCATATGGGAGATCGGGGGTGTGCCCGTGCGCATAGGACTGCTTACGGAGGGTGGCTATCCGTATGTGAGCGGTGACGCCAGACTCTGGTGCGACCGGCTCGTACGCGGGCTCGGGCAGCACGAGTTCGACATCTACGCGCTCAGCCGCAGCGAGCGCCAGGAGGTCGAGGGCTGGCTCGAACTGCCGCCCCAGGTCAGCCGGGTGCGCACCGCGCCGCTGTGGACCGCCGAGGACGACGGGGTGACCCTCGGGCGCCGCGCACGCCGGCGGTTCGGCGAGTGCTACGAGGAACTGGCGGCCGTGCTGTGCGAGGGGGACGGGCAGGCCTCGACGGAAGGGGCGCCGTGTGAGCGGGGGGCGTCCTCCGCCGATGTGGCGGACCGTTTCGCCAACGCGCTGTACGGGCTCGCGGAACTCGCCCGCGACGAGGGCGGACTCGTAGCCGCGCTGCGCTCCGAAAGCGCCGTACGTGCGCTGGAACGCGCCTGTCGTGCGCCCGGCGCACTCCGCACGGCACGCGGGGCGCGCGTCCCCGAACTCCTCACCGTCGCCGCGCAGTTGGAACGCGCCCTGCGCCCCCTCTCGCTCGACTGGTACGAGGACGACGCCCTCGGCTCCGTGGACCTCTGCCACGCGACGGCCGGCGGCACCGCGGCCCTGCCAGGGCTGCTCGCCCGCCACTTCGCCGGCGTACCCCTGCTCGTGACCGAGTACGGCGTGCAGTTGCGGACGCACTACCTGGCCTCCGCGGACGCGCCGCCCGCCGTACGGGCGCTGCTCTCCGCCTTCCACGGCAGGCTGGCCGCCGAGATCTACCGGCGGGCCACGCTGATCACCCCCGGCAACAGCCACACCCGCCGCTGGCAGGAACGCTGCGGCGCCGACCGTACGAAACTCCGCACGGTCTACCCCGGCATGGAGGCGTCCCGCTTCGCGGAGGTCGGCGAGGCGCCCGACGGCGCGGACCCGGACACACTGGTGTGGGTCGGCCGGGTCGAACCCGCGAAGGACCTGATCTCGCTGCTCCACGCCTTCGCGGAGATCCGCAAGGACGAGCCCAAGGCACGCCTGCGGATCGTCGGCGCGCCCGCCGGCGCCGAGGGTGCGGCCTACCTGGGTCACTGCCGGGCGCTGGCCGCACAGCTCTTCCCCGACGAGGCCGAGGGTGTGCACGCGGTCGGCGACAACCCGGTGTCCTTCGAGGAGATCGGCGGCCCGGAGGCCCCCACGCTCGCCGAGGCGTACGCGGCCGGCACGGTGATCGTCCTCTCCAGCGTCGTCGAGGGCTTCCCGCTCAGCCTGGTCGAGGCCATGTTCTGCGGCCGGGCGACCGTGTCCACGGACGTCGGCGCGGTGGTCGAGGTCATCGGCGGTACGGGTCTCGTCGTGCCCCCGCGCAATCCCCGGGCGCTCGCGGAGGCGTGCGTGAGCCTGTTGCGCGACCCCGAGCGCCGTGAGCGCCTGGGCGCCGCCGCCCGCGCCCGAGCGCTCGAACTGTTCACCGTCGAGCAGAACATCGCGGCATTTCACAGCATTTACCTGGAGATCGTCTCGCACTCCCCGGTACGCCGCGTCGTCCTCGACGAGGCCGGCGACCCCCTCCCCTTCGCAGCCCCCGCCGAGGCCCACGTCCTCGGCCGCTGGACCGGTCCGATGACCCGTGTCGTGGCCCGAGGCGGCCCCACCTGGGCAACGGGAGCACCGGTACGCGCCACACCTCCGACCGCGTTGCCACTGCCGACGACGGAGGCAGCCCGATGAGCGGCCTCGGCGAACTCGACCGCCCCGCGACGCCTGGCAGCGCGGGGGCGTGGGACGCGCGGTCGGAGGAGTGGCTCGGGGAGCGGGAGGAGTTGGAGACGGGAGGAGACGTGCGGGGCGAGTCGGGGGCGCGGGATGTGCCAGGCGAGAAGGAGGCGGCGCGGGATGTGCCGGGCGAGCAGGGGACGGGCGACGTGCCGGGCGGGGTGGGGGTTCGGGACCCGGGGGAGAGGAATCCGGAGCAGGGGGGCGCGAGCGGGCGGCGTGAATCGGGGGCCGGTGACGCCCGTATCGCCCCCGCCCCCTTGTCCGCCGCTCCTCGTATCGCCCGTCCCGACACCCGTCCCGCGGGCATCGCGGAGCCGTCACCCACCCGTACGGCGCCCGACCACACCCCCCGCGCAGCCGACCGCAAGCCCGCCCCCACCCGCCGCGGTGCAGCCGACCCCGTGAAGGCGCTGATGCACCGTCACCGCGAGCTGTGCGAGCGGGCCGTCGACCCCTTGGAGATCGCCGCGGGACTGGAGGCGCACGGTGTCACCGATCGGACCGCCGCCCGGTTCCGGCACCGGGACGTGTTCTCGCTCGCCGAGGAGATGTACGCACGCGTGCCCCGCGACGACGCGGCGGCCGCACACTCCGACGCCGTGGCGGAACCAGCGCCCCGCGCCGGTTGGGCCGTACTCGCCCTCCTGCCCGGAGTGCTCTGTGCCGCGGCGGTGACCGGTGTGCGGCTCACGGACGGTCGGCTGCGGCTGACGGTGGCTGTCGTCGGTGTTCTCGCCGTGGCGCTCGCTGTGCGCATGGCCCTCGGTCGCGGCCCGTTGAGCAACCCGCCCGGCACGCACGCGTGGCGCACGCCCCCGGGCACACGCCTGTGGACGTACTGGCTGCTGGCCTACGCCCTCCTCGGCGACGGTCTGCTCCGCGCCGCGGACGACGGTGGCCCCGACGGCCTGCCGACCGGCATCGCGGGGGGAGCCTGGTCCACGGCCACCGCACCGGTCCTGGCCCTCACCCTGGCCTGCGCCCCCGCGGCCTGGTGCGCCCACCACTTCGCCGTACGCGCCCGGCGCAAGCTCGCGACCAGCCGTGGCCTTGAGGACTTCGCCGACTCCGTACGACCGCTGCTGCTCGGCACGTTCGCCCTGTTCCTGTGCGCCCTGGCAGCCCTCCTCGCCCTCTGCGGCGCGGCCCTGGGCGAGCCCGCCGCGTACGCCCAGACCATCACCCTGGGCGCCCTGTTGCTGCTCGCCCGCCTCCTCACCGTCCACGGCTTCACCCACGCCCCGACCCTCGCGCTCGGCGCGGCGGCCGCGACGGAGGCGACGGCCCTGTCCCTGGACCTCATCGGCCGGCTCCCCGGCTGCGGCTTCCTGGCCACCCCCGTGGAAACCGTCCTGGCCTCCTGGGGCCCCGGCGGCATCCCCGCTCTGGCCTGCGGAGCAGCCGCCCTGATCCTCCTGTTCCACACCACCCGCACGCTGACCAGAGCCTCCGCGCACGCGCCGGCGAACGAGCCGCGGTGACAACGCCATGACCCGCACCGACCAGACCTGTCACCCAGCCGCAGGCGCCCGGCCCCACCGCCGGAGGCAACCGCATCACCCTGTGAAGGAGAACACCAGATGATCACCTCCCGATCCGGAGAGTCGGCCCCGGGAGCCGTCCGATGAGGGTCCTGCTGACCGGAGCCAACGGCTACCTCGGCCGATTCGTCGCCGACCGCCTGCTCGCCGACCCGGCCGTCCAGCTCACCGCGCTCGGCCGCGGCGACGACGCCGACGTCCGCTTCGACCTCGCGTCCGGCAGCCCCGGCGCGCTCACCCGCTTCCTGGACGCCGTCCACCCCGGAGTCGTCATCAACTGCGCCGGCGCGACCCGCGGCGGCGCCCGCGAACTCACCCGGCACAACACCGTCGCCGTCGCCACCGTCTGCGAGGCCCTGCGCCGCAGCGGCTGCGGCGCCCGGCTCGTGCAGATCGGCTGCGGCGCGGAGTACGGCCCCAGCCAGCCCGGTTCCTCCACGGCCGAGGACGCCGTACCCCGCCCCGGCGGCCCGTACGGCGTCAGCAAACTCGCCGCCACCGAACTGGTCCTGGGCTCCGGCCTCGACGCCGTGGTGCTGCGCGTCTTCTCACCCGCCGGACCCGGCACCCCCGCCGGTTCCCCGCTCGGCCGGCTCGCCGAAGCCATGCGCCGGGCCATGCAGTCCGGCGACGGCGAACTCAAACTCGGCGGCCTGGGCGCGCAACGCGACTTCGTCGACGTACGGGACGTGGCCCGCGCCGTCCACGCCGCCTCGCTCTCCGCCGCGCAGGGCGTCATCAACATCGGCTCGGGCCGCGCGATCCGGCTGCGCGACGCCGCCGCCGTCCTCGCCCGCGTGGCCGGATACGGCGGCGCCCTGCACGAACTCGACGGTCCGCCCGGCCCGTTGAGGGCGGCCATCGGCCACCCCCGCACCGACCCCGACCACGCGGCCCCGGTCGCGTACCCGTACCCGGACGGCTGCGGCAGTTGGCAGCAGGCCGATGTGCGCACCGCGCGCGACCGGCTCGGCTGGCGGCCCCGGATCAACCTCGAAGAGTCCCTCGCCGACATCTGGATGGAGGCGGCATGCCGCATCTGACCAGCACGACCCCGGGCACCGCGAGCACCGGCGTCCGCACCGGCTTCGGCATCCCCGGCTACGCGCATCCCCTGGTCGCCCCGACCGAGTGGGGCGAACTCACCCGCCCCGGCGCCCCCTTGCACTGGGTCGTCCTCAACGTCTCCTCCGGCCCCGGCGCCCGCCCCGACCCGCACTGCCTGGAGGCGGCCGGGCGGCTCCGCAACACGGGCGTCCGGGTCCTCGGCCACCTGGACGCCGCCCACGGCGCCCGCGCCTTCGGCGACCTGATCTCCGAGGCGCACCGCTATCGCGACTGGTACCAGGTCGACGGCTACCTCCTGGACCGCTGCCCCACCGACCGGGCCGCGCTCCCCGAGGCCCGCCGCACGGTCACCGCGCTCCGTGAGATCCGTGACGGCGCCCACATCGTCCTGGGGCACGGCACCCACCCGTACCCCGGATACGCCGAGTGCGCCGACCAGTTGGTGACCTTCTCCGGCCCCTGGAGCGACTACCGCTGGTCGCAGGTCGCCGAGTGGACCGCCGATTACCCGCCCGAGCGCTTCTGCCACTTCGTGCACGGCGTCCCGCGCGGTCATCTCGACGAGGCGCTGCGCATCGCCCGCTGGCAGGGCGCCTCGACCATCTACTTCACCGACCGCACCGATCACGGCGGCCGCGCCGACCCCTGGGAGACCATGCCCGGCTACTGGGACGAGATCGTCTCGCGGATCGGAACGGGTGTCTCGGAATGAAGAAGGGCATGGCAGTGTTACGGGGAGAACAACTGTAGTGATTGACCGACCAACGGAGTCCCCGTGTCGCTGCCACCCCTGGTCGAGCCGGCTGCCGAGCTCACCGTAGACGAGGTCCGCAGGTACTCCCGCCACCTGATCATCCCCGACGTGGGCATGGACGGGCAGAAGCGGCTGAAGAACGCCAAGGTGCTCTGTGTGGGCGCCGGTGGTCTGGGCTCGCCGGCGCTGATGTACCTGGCCGCGGCGGGCGTGGGCACGCTCGGCATCGTGGAGTTCGACGAGGTCGACGAGTCGAACCTGCAGCGCCAGATCATCCACAGCCAGGCCGACATCGGCCGCTCGAAGGCCGAGTCGGCGCGCGACTCCGTGCTGGGCATCAACCCGTACGTGAACGTGATCCTCCACGAAGAGCGGCTTGAGGCCGAGAACGTGATGGACATCTTCAGCCAGTACGACCTGATCGTCGACGGCACGGACAACTTCGCGACCCGCTACCTGGTCAACGACGCCGCCGTGCTGCTGAACAAGCCGTACGTGTGGGGTTCGATCTACCGCTTCGACGGCCAGGCCTCCGTCTTCTGGTCCGAGCACGGCCCCTGCTACCGCTGCCTCTACCCGGAGCCCCCGCCCCCCGGCATGGTCCCCTCCTGCGCCGAGGGCGGCGTCCTGGGCGTGCTGTGCGCGTCCATCGGCTCCATCCAGGTCACCGAGGCGATCAAGGTCCTGACCGGCATCGGCGACCCGCTCGTCGGCCGCCTGATGATCTACGACGCCCTGGAGATGCAGTACCGCCAGGTCAAGGTCCGCAAGGACCCCAACTGCGCGGTCTGCGGACCGAACGCGACCGTCACCGAGCTCATCGACTACGAGGCCTTCTGCGGCGTCGTCTCCGAGGAGGCCCAGCAGGCGGCCGCCGGCTCGACGATCACTCCCAAGCAGCTCAAGGAGTGGATCGACGACGGCGAGAACATCGAGATCATCGACGTACGCGAGATCAACGAGTACGAGATCGTCTCGATCCCCGGCGCCAAGCTGATCCCCAAGAACGAGTTCCTCATGGGCACCGCCCTGGAGACGCTCCCGCAGGACAAGAAGATCGTCCTGCACTGCAAGACGGGCGTCCGCAGTGCGGAAGTACTCGCCGTCCTCAAGTCGGCCGGCTTCGCGGACGCGGTCCACGTCGGCGGCGGCGTGATCGGCTGGGTCAACCAGATCGAGCCCGACAAGCCCGTCTACTAGACACACACTTTCCCGGGAGGGGCTCGGCACCACACGTGCCGGGCCCCTTTCCGCTGCCCCCGTCGCTCCGACCGCCCCGGCTACGAGGCGCAGACCTTGCCGTCCTCGGGCACCGTCCCCTTCAGCAGATACGCGTCCACCGTGGAGTCGACACAGTCGCTCCCGCTGCCGTACGCCCCGTGTCCCTCGCCCTTCCAGGTGAGCTCCACACCGACGCCCTTGCCCAGCTCGTCGACCATCTTGCGGGCACCCTCGTACGGCGTCGCCGGGTCCCCGGTGTTGCCGACCACCAGGATCGGCGCCGCACCGGGCGCGCTGACCTCCGGAGTGTCGTACTGCCCGGCCACCGGCCAGTCGTGACACCACCCGGCCGTGTCCCAGCCCAGGAAGTCGCCGAACACGGGGGAGATCTTCTCGAACTCGGGCAGCAGCTTCTGCGTCTGTGCGGGCGTCGGCCGCTGCTTGTCGTCCAAGCACGATATGACCCGTTGGGAGTGGGTCGTCGTGCCGTAGTGCCCCGCGCTGTCACGGTCGTTGTAGCCGTCGGCGAGCGCCAGCAGCTCCGAACCGTCCCCCTCCTCCGCGGAGTTCAGGGCGCTGGTCAGGGTGGGCCAGCTGTCCTTGCTGTACAGCGGAAGGACGATGCCGGTCAGCGCGAGCGTCTGGGTCAGCTTCCGCCCGGTGGAGGTCGCCAGCGGCTTGGCGTCGATCCGCTTCAGCAGGGCCGCGATCTTCCGCGAGCCCTGATCCGGGTCCTGGTCCGTCGACTTGAGGTAGTCGTCCAGCGCGCGCTGGAAGCCCCGGGTCTGGTTCAGGGCGTGGCCCACCGAGTTGGCGCTCGGGTCGACGACCGCGTCCAGGATCAGCCGCCCCACGTGCTTGGGGAACAAGTGGGCGTAGACACCGCCGAGTTCGGTGCCGTACGAGATGCCGAAGTAGTGCATCTTCGTGTCACCCAGCACCTGGCGCATCAGGTCCATGTCGCGGGCCGTGTCGGTCGTCGACACATGCGCCATCAGCTTCCCGGCGGCCTTCTCGCAGCCCTTGCCGAAGTCGGCGGCGTCCTGAAAGTACGCCTTCTCCTCGGCCGGTGTGTCCGGCGTGGCGTCGATGTCCTCGGAGGCCTGGATCGCCTTGTCGCCGCGGCAGCGGACGCCCTCGCTGGAGGCGACCCCGCGCGGGTCCCAGCTCACCAGGTCGTAGCGCTCGTGCAGCGCGGACACCGTGGTGGCGTACGCCGGCATGTAGTCCACGCCCGACCCGCCGGGTCCGCCGAAGTTGAACAGCAGCGAGCCGATGCGGTCGCCGCCCGTCGACTTGGAGCGGATCAGCGCGAGCCCGATCGTGGAGCCGTCCGGCTTCGCCCAGTCCAGCGGCACCTTGAGCGTCGCGCACTGCCAGTCGCTGCTCGGCGCGGCCGAGTCGGCGGTGGCCTTGCAGCGTCCCCAGCCGAGCTTCTGCGCGGTCAGCGACGCGGGCAGCGCGGTCGTGGAAGAGGACGAGTCGGCCGTGGACGGCTTGGCGTCCCCCGCGCCCGCGCCGTCCTTGCCGTCGTCGGACGAGCCGCCGCTACAGCCGGCCGTCAGCAGTGCGGCGGCGGCCATCAGGGCCGTCCACCGTACGAATCGCGCCATGTGCATTCCCCCCTCGCAGGCCGTCCGCGTCACGCCGCGGATGGCGGTCAGGCCATAGTAGGCGGCGCGAGCCGAGCCCGAGACGGCCTGTGGATAACCATTTGACCTGCACTTTTGCCCGGATTTCGAGGGGCGGGTTCAGGAGCAGACGGTGCCGGCCGCCGGGACTTTCCCGTTCAGCAGATAGCCGTTCACCGCGCTCTGCACGCACTTGTTCTTGCTGTCGTACGCCCCGTGCCCCTGGCCCTTGTACGTCAGCTCGACCGCGACGCCCTTGCCCAGCGAGTCCACCATCTTCCGCGCGCCCTCGTACGGCGTGGCCGGGTCACCGGTGTTGCCCACGACGAGGATCGGCGCCGACCCGGCCGCGCTCACATTCGGATGGTCGGCGGCGCCCGGCACGGCCCAGTTGGTGCAGCTGACCATGCCCCAGGCCAGGAAGTCGCCGAAGAGGGGAGAGGCGGCCCGGAACTCGGGCAGCTTCTGCTCCACGTAGTCGGCGGTGTATCGCGGCTTGTCGTCGGCGCAGTTGATGGCGACGTTCGCCGCGGTGATGTTGCTGTACTCGCCGTTCTCGCTGCGCCCGTTCATCGAGTCGGACAGCAGCATGAGGTCCTTGCCGTTACCGCTGTAGGCCTGTTCGAGCCCCTCGGTGAGGAACTCCCAGAAGTCCTTGGAGTACAGCGCCTGCGCGATGCCGTTCGTGGCGGCCGTCTGGGTCAGTTGGCGGGGGAAGATGCCAGGGATCGGCTTGCTGTCCAGGTCCTTGAGCAGCTTGGCGATGCGGTCCTTGACGTCCTGCGCGGTGTCGCCGACCGGGCAGTCCGTGGTCTTCGACGTGCAGTCGTCGGCGAAGTTGTCGAGCGCGAGCTGGAAGCCCTTGGCCTGTCCCAGGGAGCCCTGTTCGGAGTTCTGGGTGGGGTCGACGACCGCGTCGAAGACGGCGCGGCCCACGTGCTTGGGGAACAAGTGGGCGTAGACACCGCCGAGTTCGGTGCCGTACGAGATGCCGAAGTAGTGCAGCTTGTCGTCGCCGAGGACCTGGCGCATCAGGTCCATGTCGCGGGCCGCGTCGGTGGTGCGCACCTGAGGGAGCATCTTCTTGGAGTTCTTCTCGCAAGCCGCGTTGAACTGCTTGGTGTTGGCCAGGAGCTTGGTGCGCTCGGCCGTGGTGTCCGGGGTGGCGTCCTGCTGGAAGTACTGGTCGAGTTGAGAATCGCTCTCGCACTCGACGCCGGCACTGCGGCCCACTCCGCGAGGGTCGAAGCTCACCAGGTCGTAGCGGGTGCGCAGGGTCGCGTAGTCCTCGCCGAACGCGGGCAGCGTGGTGACGCCCGATCCGCCGGGGCCGCCGAAGTTGAAGACGAGCGATCCGATCCGCTTGCTCTTGTCGCCGCTCGCCTTCGCCCGGACCAGAGCGAGTTTGATCGTGTCGCCCTTGGGCTTGTTCCAGTCGAGCGGCGCCTTCATGGTGGCGCACTGCCACTTGGTGCCGTTCGGCAGCGGTGACGGTGCGGCGCCGCCGCCCTCGGCCTCGGACGGGGCGGGGCAGTCCTTCCAGCTCAGCTTCTGGGCCGTCGGATCCTCGTCCTTGGAGTCGCCGCCGCAGCCCGCCAACGTGGCGGACAGCAGGACGACGGTGGCGGTCAGGGCAGCGGCACGCAGCCGGGAGGGGTTCGGCATGATCCCATCCTGAGGTCGTACGTAGCGGTGCGCTCGGGGCGCGGGCCGTACGAGGTACGCACGCGTGCGTGCACTACGTGCGTACGTGTGCGTGCTCTACAGGGAGCCCTTGCGGGACAGGTGGTTGAAGAACAGCCAGCCAGGCAGCACCGGAATCCACAGCGTCAGCAGCCGGTACAGCAGCACCGCCGGAGCGGCGACCTCCTTGGGGAGGCCCACAGCGATCAGACCGACCGTCAGAGTCGCCTCGACGGCGCCCACACCGCCCGGGGTCGGGGCCGCGGAACCGAGCGCGTTGCCCGCGAGGAAGACGACCGCGACGCTGGCCAGGCTGAGCGACGTCGAATCGTCGCCGAACGCCCGGATCGACGCGTCCAGGCACATCACGAAGCAGGCTGTCAGCAGGAGCATGCCGCCGATGCCGGTGATCAGCTTCTGCGGCCGCTGCAGCACGTCGAGCATGCGCGGGATGACTCCCGCGAAAAGCGACCGCACGCGCGTGACGAGGAACTTCCGCAGGAACGGCACCGAGGTCACCACGAGCACGAGCACCGCCACCGTCAACAGACCGGCGATGACCGTCCGGGACGGCGACAGGGACGGCGTCTTCTCGGTGCCGGTCAGATAGCCGAACGACAGCAGCATCAGGATGTGGCAGCCCAGCCCGAACAGTTGTGACGCGCCGACACTCGCCACCGCGAGCCCGGGCCGTACCCCGGCACGCTGCAGGAAGCGGGTGTTCAGGGCGACACCGCCGACCGCGGCCGGGGCCACGATCTTCACGAAAGACCCGGCGACCTGCGCTCCCACGGCCCGCAGGAACGGCACGCGCTCCGGCACGAACCCCAGGAGGGCCATCGCCGCCGCGAAGTAGCTCAGCGCCGAGAACAGCACGGCCGCGGCCACCCAGCCCCACTGGGCGTTGGCGACGAGCGGACCGAACTCGATGTGCGTGAGCTGCGTCAGCAGGAAGTAGGCACCGATCGCACCCGCCATGAAACTGATCAGCGTGCGCGGCCGTACCCGCTCCAGACGGGCCGGTTCAACAGGCGCCTGGGGCCTGATCAGCAGCACCTGGTGCCGGATCTGGGTGAGCAGATCCTCCTCGCGCGCCTCGTCCAAGGCCTCGTCGATGGCCCGCTTCTCGGCCCGCTGCTCCGCGCGTACGGCCTTCTTGTCGGGCCTCTCCAGTACAGGAGTGGAGCCCTCCGGGGTCTCCTCCGCGTGGGCCAGCCTGGTCTGCCGGGACGCCTCGAGGATCGCGTCGCGCTCCCGCTGGGCGCGCTCCCGGGAGAGCCGTCGCAGCGTCGCGCGCGTGGAGCGCGTCAGCGCGATGGGCTGGAGCATCGGCAGACAGTCGGCCACGGCGTCGGGCCCGAGGACACCGACCGCCGAGGCCACCGCGCGCTCGGCGCCCACCCGTAGACCGATCGTCGTCACCAACTGGGCGACATCCATGCGCAACAGCAGCTCACCCGCCGCGATCTCACCGCCGCGCAGGTCAGTCAGGATCACCGTGCCGGAACGATCCACCAGAATCGCGTCACCGGCGAGTCTGCGGTGGGCGATGCGCCGCGACTGCAGTGCCTGCACCTGGTGCCAGGTCAGGCGCAGCAGATCGTCGGTGATCTCCTGGTCCGCGAGCGAGTCGAGCGTGCGTCCGCCGGTGTGCTCGTAGACGAGTATCACGGCGTCGGGGCCGAGTTCCGAGGTCGCGATCAGCTTGGGGGCGTTGGCTCCGGCCGCGATCGCCGCGTACGCCAGCAGGGCCTCCTGCTCCAGCGCCTGGCGCAGCGACTGGAGGCTGCTGCGGGTCGCGAAGCCGCGCAGCGTCAGATTGCGCCACGCACGGTAGAAGAAGCCCTGGGCCTGCTGTTCTCGGTCGACCACGGTGACATCCAGCGGCGGGCCGTCCTCCAGGGTCACGAAGTAGCGCCGGCCGCGGTCGCCGTTCTCCGTGTCGACGGCCTCCTCGCGGGCCGCGCCCACGGGGTGGAAGCCGACCGTCCGCAGGCCCGCCATCAGCGTCCGTCCGGTGGGCCGGACGTTCGGTGAGCCCACCGCGTACAGCGTCCCGTAGGCCACGGTCCAGCCGATCAGCACCGTCAGGATGATCGAGAACGGTGTCGTGTACCCGGTGACCAGCATCGAGAAGGCGTCGAGCAGCAGCACGATCCACAGCACGGAGCGCCAGCGCGGCCTCCGGGACATGCCTACGGCCGTCATGTAGGCGATGACGGGCGCCAGATAGCCGTGCACCGGGTCGGTGAGGGCGTGGATGTCGCCGGGGGAGGGCTGGGTGAGCGCCTCCTGGATCGAGCCCGGGGCGGCCTTGGCGACCCACAGGTCCGTGGCGAGTGTCACTCCGTGTGCGAGGACCGCCGCGAGCACGCCGTCGGCGATACGCAGCCCGTCCCGCTTGATCAGCCGCTCGATCGCGAAGGCGACCGGCACCAGGAGGATGGCGATGCTGGACGCCAGCCCCGCGATCTTGATCAGCAGGTCGGGCGCCTGCCCGGTGCCCTTGTTGATGTCCTGTTCGAGCCCCGAGGTCGTGCCGTGTGCGAACGCGGCGATCGCGAGCAGTACGACGATCGCGAGAAAGCCCACCAGGAGGCGCATGAGATCGGAAGGGCGGTGCACGCGCGCGGGGAGCAGCGGTTCGTCGCCCTCGACCTCTTCGACATGCGGGTCGTCGCCGCAGTCGTCGAGGCCGGGCACGGGGTCAGGAGCGGGGCCGGGCGCGGGCGTCTCGGCGGGCCCCTCCGCGGGGTCCTGCTCGTGGGCGTCGGCGGTGTCCGGGCGCGACGCAGCGTCAGAGGTGCCCTCCGCGTCTTCGGGGTGCACACCCTGCTGCTTCATCGTCTCTTCTTGATCTCGTATCACCAGTCACCGCCCGCACGATGGTGGCATGCTCCACCGACACACGGGGGCATCAGGGTGCAAATGCGGGGGCGCACAGTCTGCCCCACGCGCCGCTCCGGGGCGAGGGATACGCACAGTCGCCAGCGCGTCGCATTGTCGGTGGGGTGCGGCAGGATGGGGCGGATGAGCGAGGAGAGCCTTCCGGACGACACCGGTCCGGAGCACGGAGATGTCCGTCCCGGGTACGACGACGGCGCTGCCCGCCCGGAGCACGCGGACGCGCTGCCCGAGTACGCGGAGCGGGTCCTCGACGTGGCCGAACGGATTCCGCCCGGGCGCGTCATGACGTACGGGGACGTCGCCGAATGGCTGGAGGAAGGCGGGCCGCGCCAGGTCGGCCGTGTGATGGCCCTCTACGGGGGAGCCATTCCGTGGTGGCGGGTCGTCCGCGCGGACGGCGTGTTGCTCCCCGGCCACGAACTGGAGGCGCTCGACAGCTACCGCGCGGAGGGCACTCCTCTGAAGGAGGCGAGCAGAGCCGCCGAGGGCCACCTGCCGCGCGTCGACATGAAACGGGCGCGATGGGACGGCGGCGAGCGCGCGGACGGTCACACCTGACAGCTTCCGCCATCGGACGCGCCCCGGGGCGACCTGTGGCCCGTACGGGGGAAACCCGGCACGTCCGTGGCATGCCGTACGTTCGAGGGGCGAGGGACGTGAGGGTCGCGCGAGCCGTGAGGGAAGAAGCGGAAGCCCTGCTTCCGTACGACCCGTCGGCGTAGCGTCGGCTGCACGTGTCCCCCTCACCCCGCAGCCCCCGCCCGCCACGGGCGGCAGTCTTCCCACCCGTCTCCCGACCACCGCCCCTCGACGACGGCGCACCGCGCCGGCACCGACACCTCGCACACCCACCAGGACCGGCGAACCACGTGAGCTCCTCTTCCTCCACCAGGCGCCTGTCGCACCCCCAGGTGCGACAGGGGAACCGTGGCGCTTACCGACTGGTGCGTACCCCGCCGACCCGGCCGTCTCCCCCTCGTCTGGACGCGCCACAGCGCTCGGTGGTTGACCACGAGACCGGTCCGCTGCTTGTCCTCGCAGGTCCGGGCACCGGCAAGACCACCACCCTCGTGGAGTCCGTCGCGGCCCGGATCGCCCGAGGAGGTGACCCCGCGCGGATCCTCGTGCTGACGTTCAGCCGCAAGGCCGCCGTCGAACTGCGCGACCGCATGGCGCTGCGCATCGGCGCCGCCCGCGCGCCCCGCGCGACCACCTTCCACTCGTTCTGCTACGCCCTGGTCCGCGCCCACCAGGACAGCGACCTGTTCGTCGAGCCGCTACGGCTGCTGTCCGGCCCCGAACAGGACGTCGCCGTACGCGAACTGCTCGCCGGCCAGCCCGACCTGGAGCGGCTCGGTCTCGCGCACGTGCGCTGGCCGGACGAACTGCGGGCCTGTCTCACCACCCGCGGCTTCGCCGACGAGGTCCGCGCGGTCCTCGCCCGCAGCCGCGAACTGGGCCTGGACCCTCGCGCCCTGGACGCCTTCGCCCGCCGCATCGGCCGCCCCGACTGGCGTGCCGCCGCCGCCTTCCTCGCCGAGTACCTCGACGTACTCGACCTCCAAGGAGTGCTCGACTACGCGGAACTGGTCCACCGCGCGGTGCTCCTCGCCCACCGCCCCGAGGCCGCCGAGCGGCTCGCCGCGCAGTACGACGCCGTGTTCGTGGACGAGTACCAGGACACCGACCCGGCCCAGGTACGACTGCTGCAGGCCCTCGCCGGCGGTGGCCGCTCCCTAGTCGCCTTCGGCGACCCCGACCAGTCGATCTACACGTTCCGGGGCGCCGACGTGAACGGCATCCTGGACTTCCCGAACGCCTTCCCGCGCGCGGACGGCAGTCCGGCCCCCGTAGAGGTGCTCCGGACCTCCCGCCGCTCCGCCGCCGCCCTGCTGACCGCCACCCGTCTGCTGACCCAGCGCATGCCCCTGACCAGGCTTCCGGCACAGAAGGTGCGCGCCCACCGCGAGTTGTCCCCGGTCCGGGGCGGCGGCCGCGTCGAGGTGTACACCTACCCGACGTCCGGCACGGAGTTGGACAACATCGCCGACATCCTCCGCAGGGCACATCTGGAGGACGGCGTCCCCTGGAGCGACATGGCCGTCCTGGTACGCGCCGGCTCCCGGACGATCCCCACGATCCGACGCGCTCTCACGGCGGCCGGCGTCCCCCTCGACATCGACGGCGACGACCTGCCCCTGCGCCATGAACCCGCGGTGGCACCGCTGCTGACGGCGTTGCGGGCGGTGGCGGCAGCGGAGGCTTCAGCACGGCCCGAGGACGACACCGGAGCCGTACGAGCCGTAGGGGAGGCCGACGACGTAGACGTAGAAGACGCCGTGGCGGAAGCTGCGGAAGTCGACGGCGAACAGGCCACGGTGAAAGCCGAGAACGAACAGGCCACGGCGGAAGCCGATTCCGAGGAGCCCGCCGTCCCCTCCTGGCTCGACACCGAAACGGCCCTCACCCTGCTCGCCTCCCCCCTCGCCGCCATGGACGCCGCCGACCTGCGCCGCCTGGGCCGGGCGCTGCGCGAGGAGGAGCGGACCGGGGGCAACCCCGTGCCGCCGCCCTCGGACGAGCTGCTCACGCGGGCGCTCGCCGAGCCGGAGCGGCTGGTGGCGCACGACCCGACGTACGCGCGGGGAGCCCAGCGCCTGGGCGCGCTGCTGCGCAAGGCGCGGGAGCGTCTGGCGGGCGGCGGTACGGCCGAGGAGGCGCTGTGGGACCTCTGGCAGGGCACACCGTGGCCTGGGCGCCTGGAGCGGGCCGCTCTGCGCGGCGGCGCGGCCGGGCGCAACGCGGACCGTGACCTGGACGCGGTGTGCGCCCTGTTCGCGACAGCGGCCCGCGCGGAGGAGCGCACCGGGGGCCGAGGCGCCCTCAACTTCCTGGAGGAGATCGACGCCGAGGACATCGCCGCCGACACGCTCACGCGGCGTGCCGTCCGCCCCGACGCCGTCCGCCTGATGACCGCGCACCGCTCCAAGGGCCTGGAGTGGCGCCTGGTAGTTGTAGCAGGCGTCCAGGAGGGCCTGTGGCCGGACCTGCGCCGACGCGGCTCCCTCCTGGAGGCCGACCGCATCGGCCGCGACGGACTCGCCGAACCGCTTACCCCAGGAGCGCTGCTCGCCGAGGAACGCCGCCTGTTCTACGTCGCCGCCACACGCGCGCGTGAACGCCTCGTCGTCACCGCCGTGAAGGCACCCGCGGACGACGGCGACCAGCCGTCCCGCTTCCTCACCGAACTCGGAGTCGAGCCCAAGGACGTCACCGGCCGCCCGCGCCGCCCGCTGTCGGTCGCCGCGCTGGTCGCCGAGCTGCGCGCCACGACCGTCGACCCGCGCGTGTCCGAGACCCTCAGGGAGGCCGCCGCGCGCCGCCTGGCCCGGCTGGCCGCGCTCGCCGACGAGGAGGGCCGCGCGCTGGTCCCGTCCGCGCACCCGTACCGCTGGTGGGGCATGTACGAGCCGACCGAGAGCAAGGTGCCGCTGCGCGACCGCGACCAGCCCGTCGTGCTCTCCGGAAGCGCCCTCGACCAGCTCGCCAACACCTGTGCCCTGCAATGGTTCCTGGGCCGGGAGGTGAAGGCCGACGCGCCCGCGACCGCCGCCCAGGGCTTCGGGAACGTGGTGCACGTCCTCGCCGACGAGGTCGCCTCCGGACGCACCCCCGCCGATCTCGCCGCCCTCATGGAGCGCCTCGACACCGTGTGGAACGCGCTCGCCTTCGACGCGCCCTGGAAGTCGGCGCAGGAGAAGGACAACGCGCGCGTGGCGCTCGAACGCTTCCTGAAGTGGCACGTCGACTCCAACGGCGTCCGCACCGGCCGTACGCCCGTCGCCAGCGAGCACGACTTCGACGTCACCCTCGAAGCGGGCGACTACGAAGTGCGCATCCGCGGCTCCATGGACCGCGTCGAGGCGGACGGCGAAGGACGCGCCTACGTCGTCGACTTCAAGACCGGCAAGCAGACGCCGACCGCCCGCGAGGTGGAGCGTCACCCCCAACTCGCCGTCTACCAGATCGCGGTCCGCGAGGGCGCCGTCGACGAGGCCTTCGACGGAGTGCGCCCGGAGGCGGGCGGCGCCGAACTCGTCCAGCTGCGCCAGGGCGCCGCGCAACGGGACGGCGGCGAGACCCTGCCCAAGGTGCAGGCCCAGGAGCCCCTGGAGGGGGAATGGGCCGGTGAGCTGCTGGCCACGGCCGCGGGCAAGGTCCTCGACGAACGGTTCACGCCCACGGCCGGGCAGCACTGCGCGCACTGCGCGTTCCGGGCCTCGTGCAGCGCGCGGCCCGAGGGACGACACGTCGTCGAGTAACTCGCGTGACGTATCGCACCACATGTGTTGACCTGCGCTTCTTCTGCCCCTGAGGGCGATTGGTCCTCGACTGTCAGTGGCCGCCGCTAGCCTCTCCGACATGCCCGCCCGTATCACCGATCCCGATCAGCTCAAGGAGCTCCTCGGCATCCCCTTCACCCCGGAGCAGACGGCCTGCATCATCGCGCCGCCCGCCCCGCAGGTGATCGTGGCCGGAGCCGGGTCGGGCAAGACGACGGTGATGGCGGCCCGCGTGGTGTGGCTGGTGGGCACCGGACAGGTCGCCCCCGAGCAGGTCCTCGGCCTGACCTTCACCAACAAGGCCGCCGGTGAACTCGCCGAGCGCGTCCGCAAGGCGCTGATCAAGGCGGGCGTCACCGACCCCGACGTCATCGACCCGGACAACCCCCCGGGCGAGCCCGTGATCTCGACGTACCACGCCTTCGCGGGCCGCCTCCTGACCGACCACGGCCTGCGCATCGGACTCGAACCGACGGCCCGCCTGCTCGCCGACGCCACCCGCTTCCAGCTCGCCGCGCGCGTGCTGCGCGAGGCCCCCGGCCCCTACCCGGCACTCACCCGCTCCTTCCCGGACCTCGTCAGCGACCTCCTCACCCTCGACGGCGAGCTGTCCGAACACCTCGTACGCCCCGAGGAGTTGCGCGCGTACGACGCCGAGCTGCTGCGCGGGCTGGAGGGCCGCAAGCTCAGCAACGCCGAGCTGCGCAAGGTCCCCGAGGCAGCCGCAGCACGACGTGAACTCACCGAGCTGGTGAGCCGCTACCGGACCGCCAAGCGCGAGCGCGACCTGCTCGACTTCGGCGACCAGATCGCCCTCTCCGCGACCCTGGCCCGCACCCGCCCCGAGGTCGGCGACATCCTGCGCGACGAGTTCCGGGTGGTGCTGCTCGACGAGTACCAGGACACCTCGGTCGCCCAACGCATCCTCCTGGCAGGCCTGTTCGGCGCCGGCACAGGACACCCGGTGACCGCCGTCGGCGACCCCTGCCAGGCGATCTACGGCTGGCGCGGCGCGTCCGTCGCCAACCTCGACGACTACCCGGAGCACTTCGCGCACGCCGACGGCCGCCTCGCCGCCCGCCAGTCGCTCAGCGAGAACCGCCGCAGCGGCGGCCGCCTCCTCGACCTCGCCAACGGCCTCGCGGAACCCCTGCGCGCCATGCACGCGGGCGTGGAGGCCCTCCGCCCGGCCCCCGGCGCCGAGCGCGACGGCATGGTGCGCTGTGCGCTGCTGCCCACCCACACCGAGGAGATCGACTGGCTCGCCGACTCCATCGCCCACCTCGTACGGACCGGGAAGGCGCCCGGCGAGATCGCCGTCCTGTGCCGTACGGCCACCGACTTCGCCGAGATCCAGGGTGCTCTCGTCGCCCGCGACGTCCCGGTCGAGGTGGTCGGGCTTTCCGGCCTGCTGCATCTGCCCGAGGTCGCCGACCTCGTCGCCGTCTGCGAAGTCCTCCAGGACCCCGGCGCCAACGCCTCCCTGGTCCGGCTGCTGACCGGCCCGCGCTGGCGCATCGGCCCGCGCGACCTCGCCCTCCTGGGCCGGCGCGCCCGACTCCTGGTGTCCCACGCGCGCGTGGGGGCCGACGACGACCCGGACCGCCGACTCGCCGAGGCCGTCGAGGGGGTCGATCCCTCCGAGGTGATATCGCTCGCCGACGCCCTCGACACGTTCCTGGAGACACCCCTGTACGGCGCCGACCGCACCGGGGACGACGACGGGCTGCCCTTCTCACCGGACGCGCGCGTGCGCTTCGCCCACCTGGCCACCGAACTGCGCGACCTGCGCCGCTCCCTGTCCGACCCCCTGATGGACGTCCTGCACCGCGTCCTCGCCGTCACCGGCCTGGAGGTCGAACTCGCGGCGTCCCCGCATGCCCTGGCCGCCCGCCGCCGCGAGACCCTGTCGAACTTCCTGGACGTCGCCGCCTCCTTCGCCGCGGGCGACGGCGAGGCGTCCCTGCTCGCCTTTCTCGGGTTCCTGCGCATCGCCGCCCAGTACGAGAAGGGCCTCGACAACGCCCTGCCCGGCGGCGAGAACACCGTCAAGGTGCTCACCGCGCACAAGTCCAAGGGCCTGGAGTGGGACGTCGTGGCCGTCCCCGGCCTGGTCACCGGGACCTTCCCCAGCAGCCAGGGCCGTGAGAAGTGGACCGCCCAGGGCAAGGTCCTGCCGCACGCGCTGCGCGGCGACACCGCCACCCTGCCCGACGTCGCGTCCTGGGACTCCAGAGGCCTGAAGGCCTTCAGCGAGGCCATGAAGGACCACCAGCACACCGAGGAACTCCGCCTCGGCTACGTCACCTTCACCCGCCCCCGCTCCCTGCTGCTCGGCTCCGGCCACTGGTGGGGCCCCACCCAGAAGAAGCCCCGCGGCCCCTCCGACTTCCTGCAGGCCCTGTACGACCACTGCGCGGCCGGGTACGGCGAGATCGAGGCCTGGGCGGACCAGCCCGAGGAGGGCGAGGAGAACCCCGCCCTGCACACGGCCACCGCCGACCAGGCCTGGCCGCTGCCCCTGGACGACGCGGCGATGGCCCACCGCCACAAGGCCGCCAAGCTGGTCATGAACCACTTGGAGTACCTCGCTTCCCACGACGAGGGCCACCCCGCGGCCACGCACGACCCGAACGCCCACGACGACCCGGACTGGCCCCCACCGCCGGTGGACGACGAACCTCCTTATGAAGAGCCCCCTTTCGGGGAGCCTCCCTACGAGGAGTCCCTCCCCGAAACCGAGGCCGAGGGCGAGGCCGAAGCCGAAGGCGCCCTCCCGGAGGACGACCCCGCCGACTGGGACGCCTGGACCAGGGACCGCCCGACCGTCCCGCACCAGGCGACGGCCCCGCACTCCGCCGAACACTCCAGTGCACCAGGGGGCGCACGCCCGCACCCCACGGAAGCGCCCGGCACGCCCCTCACCCCCGAGGAAGCCCGTGCCATCGCCTCCTGGGACCGCGACCTCGACGCCCTCACCGGCGAACTCCTGCGCGCCCGCCGGAGAGTCACCGACGTACCCCTGCCGGCCTCCCTCACGGCCACCCAGTTGCTGCTCCTGGCCGCCGACCCGGACGCGCTCGTACAGGAACTCGCGCGCCCGCTGCCGCGCCCGCCGCAACCCGCCGCACGCCGGGGCACCCGCTTCCACGCCTGGGTGGAATCACGCTTCGAAGAGCTGACCCTGCCCATGCTGGAGCCGGACGAACTGCCCGGCAGCGAGGCCGAGATCGCCGACGAACGCGACCTCGAAGTCCTCAAGGAAGCCTTCGAGCGCACCGAGTACGCCCGGCGCACGCCCTACCGCGTCGAGACCCCCTTCCAGCTCGCGATCGCCGGCCGCGTCGTACGGGGCCGTATCGACGCCGTCTACAAACAGGGCGACGGCGACGGGGCGACGTACGAGATCCTCGACTGGAAGACCAGCCGCGCCCGCACCGCCGATCCGCTCCAGCTCGCGATCTACCGGCTCGCCTGGGCCGAACGGCAGGGCGTGCCCCTGGAGGCGGTCACGGCCGCGTTCCTGTACGTGCGCGGCGGCGAGGTCGTACGGCCGGAGAACCTCCCGGACCGGGCCGCGCTGGAGCGGCTGCTGCTGGAGGAGCCGGGCGCGCAAGCAAACTGTGAGGAACCGCCCACCGAGGATGTCAGTGCGGGCCGATAGGCTCGTGACCATGAGCCACACCGTTGACAGTGCCGTCAGCGCGGTCCGCACGTACATCGAGCAGCACCGCGCAGCCTTCCTCGACGACCTCGCCGAGTGGCTGCGCATCCCGTCCGTGTCGGCGCAGCCCGACCACGCGCCCGACGTCCGGCGCAGCGCGGACTGGCTCGCCGCCAGACTCCGGGAGACCGGCTTCCCGACCGCCGAGGTCTGGCCGACCCCCGGCGCCCCCGCCGTCTTCGCCGAGTGGCCCTCCGACGACCCCGAGGCACCCACGGTCCTCGTCTACGGCCATCACGACGTCCAGCCCGCCGCCCGCGAGGACGGCTGGGACAGCGAGCCCTTCGAGCCGGTCGTCCGCGAGAACCGCCTCTACGCGCGCGGGGCCGCCGACGACAAGGGCCAGGTGTTCTTCCACACACTCGGCGTCCGCGCCCACCTCGCCGCCACCGGCCGTACCGCCCCGGCCGTGCACCTGAAGCTGCTCGTCGAGGGCGAGGAGGAGTCCGGCTCCCCGCACTTCCGGGCGCTCGTCGAGGAGCACGCCGACCGGCTCGCCGCCGACGCCGTGATCGTCTCCGACACCGGCATGTGGTCCGAGGACACCCCCACGGTGTGCACCGGTATGCGCGGCCTCGCCGAGTGTGAGATCCGGCTGCACGGCCCCGATCAGGACATCCACTCCGGCTCCTTCGGCGGCGCCGTGCCCAACCCGGCGACCGCCGCCGCCCGCCTCGTCGCCGCGCTGCACGACGAGCACGCACGCGTGGCCGTCCCCGGCTTCTACGACGGCATCGTCGAACTCACCGACCAGGAGCGCGAGCTCTTCGCCGAGCTGCCCTTCGACGAGAAGGAGTGGCTGCGCACCGCCAAGTCGCACGCCACCCACGGCGAGGCCGGACACACCACCCTGGAGCGCGTCTGGGCCCGCCCCACCGCCGAGGTCAACGGCATCGGCGGCGGCTACCAGGGCCCCGGCAGCAAGACGATCATCCCGTCCTCGGCCATGGTGAAGCTCTCCTTCCGGCTGGTCGCGGGACAGGACCCCGACCACATCGAGAAGGCCGTCCGCGCCTGGGCCGCCCAGCAGGTGCCCGACGGAATCCGGCAGGAGATCACCTTCAGCGCGGCCACGCGCCCGTGCCTGACGCCCCTGGACCACCCGGCCCTGCAGTCCGTCGTCCGCGCCATGGGCCGCGCCTTCGAGAAACCGGTCCTCTTCACCCGCGAGGGCGGCTCGGGACCGGCCGCCGACCTCCAGGAAGTCCTCGGGGCACCCGTCCTCTTCCTGGGCATCTCCGTCCCCTCCGACGGCTGGCACGCCCCGAACGAGAAGGTCGAACTCGACCTCCTCCTGAAGGGTGTAGAAACCACCGCCCACCTGTGGGGAGACCTCGCCGACACCTGGCGCCGCGCGCCCTGACGAACCCGCGCGACCGGAACGGCTACGCGTGCGAGGCACACTGGAAGAACCGCCCCGCACACCTCGTCCCCGCCGGACCCGGTCGCCTCCTGCCGTACGTCCCGCTGAACCGCCCGCCGAAACAATCCGCATTGCCGGGGGAGTTGGAAGCACCCGTGACCACCTGGACCGACCACACAGCCGACCGACCCATCTCGCTCACCGCCCCGAGCGGCATCGACCGAGCCGCCCACCACCGGCTCGACGAGGCCTGGCTCGCCGCGGCATGGAGCCACCCCACCACCCGTTGCTTCGTGGTCTCCGGCGGCCAGGTCCTCATCGACGAGACACCTGACGGCAGCACCGAACTCGTCATGACCCCGTCCTTCGAGGCACCGCTCACCGAGGCGCACCGCTACTTCCTGGGCACCGACGACGACGGCGTCAGCTACTTCGCCCTCCAGAAGGACGCCCTGCCCGGCCGTATCGACCAGTCGGCGCGGCCCGCGGGCCTGCGCGAGGCGGGCCTGCTGCTGTCCCCCCGGGACGTGGGCCTGATGGTGCACGCGGTCGCCCTGGAGAACTGGCAGCGCCTGCACCGCTTCTGCTCCCGCTGCGGCGAGCGCACGGTGATCGCCGCGGCCGGTCACATTCGCCGCTGCCAGGCCTGCGGCGCCGAGCACTACCCGCGAACCGACCCCGCCGTGATCATGGCCGTCACCGACGAGGAGGACCGCATCCTGCTCGGCCGCCAGGTGCACTGGCCCGAGGGCCGCTTCTCGACGCTCGCCGGCTTCGTGGAGCCCGGTGAGTCCATCGAGCAGTCGGTGCGCCGCGAGGTCTTCGAGGAGGCGGGCATCACCGTCGGCCACGTCGAGTACGTCGCCAGCCAGCCCTGGCCCTTTCCGTCCAGCCTCATGCTGGGCTTCATGGCCCGCGCCACCTCGACCGACATCAACGTCGACGGCGACGAGATCCACGAGGCCCGCTGGTTCTCCCGCGAGGAACTGCGCGCGGCCTTCGAGTCCGAAGAGGTGCTGCCCCCGTACGGCATCTCGATCGCGGCCCGTCTGATCGAGCTCTGGTACGGCAAGCCGCTGCCGACGCGGACCTTCGTCTGAGGCGACCGGGAGCGCGTATGGCGGGGCGCGGATGACCGAGCCGTACTGGAACCACAACGTCCACTACCACCCCGTGGTGGTGGACGCCGTGCCCGCCGGCTGCCGCGCCGCCCTGGACGTCGGCTGCGGGGACGGCCTGCTGGCCCGCAAGCTGGCGAGCAGGGCCGGGTCAGTGACGGGAGTGGACCGCTCGCCGCAGATGATCCGGCTCGCCCGCGCGGACGTGCCGGAGAACGTCACCTTCGTAGAGGCGGACTACCTCGACGGCACCTCACTCGACGAAGGCACG
Organism: Streptomyces sp. NPDC058469; assembly: GCF_042721125.1. Taxonomy (NCBI): domain Bacteria; kingdom Bacillati; phylum Actinomycetota; class Actinomycetes; order Kitasatosporales; family Streptomycetaceae; genus Streptomyces; species Streptomyces sp. NPDC058469. The sequence goes on along the minus strand of NZ_JBHXME010000076.1, from coordinate 17,026 downwards.
TACGACTTCGTCAGCGCGGTCGCCGTCGTCCACCACACGGAGTTCGAGGACGCCGTGGAGCGACTGGTGAGCCTGCTGGCCCCCGGCGGCCGACTGGTGATCGTCGGCCTGGCGTACAACAGGACGTTCCTGGACTGGGTGATCAGCGGCTGCGGGCTGCCCGTGAGCCGGTTCCTGGCGCGACGACACGGCGGGAAACTCGGCCCGGTCGGCATGCCCGTCGAGGACACCCTCATGTGCTGGGGAGAGGCCCGCGGCAACGTCCGGCGGCTCCTGCCCGGGGCCCGGTTCCGACGTCGGCTCCTGTGGCGCTACGTGGCCGTGTGGGACAAGCCGGTCGCGTGAGGAGAACGACAAAGAGGGCGGCCCCTGACATCAGGGGCCGCCCTCTTCGGAGCTGTGTGCGCCGACCGCCGTTCAGGCGCCGAGCGCCTGCTTCACCTGGGCAAGGCTCGGGTTCGTCATGACGACCTCAGAGCCGCCCTGGGAGGGAACCACCAGAACGGTCGGCACCGTCTGATTCCCGCCATTCGCCTTCTCGACAAACGCCGCGGAAGCCGGGTCCTGCTCGATGTTGATCTCGTTGTACGCGATTCCCTCGCGGTCCATCTGGCTCTTCAGCCGACGGCAGTAACCGCACCACGTGGTGCTGTACATCGTCACAGTGCCCGACATTCTCTCGCGCTCCTCAACAGCTCAGGGGATGGGTCCTCGCAGTGGGAGGAACGTACGCGACACGGCCGCAATTCCCGCCGGGGGTGCCCCGCGGCACGTGACGCCTGCCGCATTAGTACGACTACGGGTGCCTCCCTGTGGACAACCGACTCACCCGTCTCCGGCGACCTGGCAGCATGGCCGTGTGACAGCAGCAACGCACTCCTCCCTCTTCCCGCAGGTACCGGACTCGGCCGACGCGGTGCTCGAAGGACTCGACCCCGAGCAACGCGAGGTGGCCACCGCCCTGCGCGGCCCGGTGTGCGTGCTGGCGGGCGCCGGCACGGGCAAGACACGGGCGATCACCCACCGCATCGCCTACGGAGTACGCGCCGGGGTCCTGCAGTCCTCCAGCGTGCTGGCCGTCACCTTCACCAACCGCGCCGCGGGCGAGATGCGCGGACGGCTGCGCCAGCTCGGCGCCACCGGGGTCCAGGCACGCACGTTCCACTCGGCCGCGCTCCGCCAGCTCCAGTACTTCTGGCCGAAAGCGATCGGCGGCAGCATGCCCCGGCTCGTCGACCGCAAGATCCAGCTCGTCGCCGACGCGGCGGCCGCCTGCCGCATCCGACTCGACCGCGGCGAACTGCGGGACGTCACCGCGGAGATCGAGTGGTCCAAGGTCACCCAGACCGTGCCCTCCGACTACGCGGCCGCGGCGGCCAAGGCGGGCCGCGACGTCCCCCGCGCCCCCGCCGAGATCGCCCAGCTCTACGCCACCTACGAGGACGTCAAGCGCGACCGCGCGGTCATCGACTTCGAGGACGTCCTGCTGCTCACCGTCGCCGTCCTCCAGGACCGGCACGACATCGCCGAACAGGTCCGCTCGCAGTACCAGCACTTCGTGGTCGACGAGTACCAGGACGTCAGCCCGCTCCAGCAGCGCCTCCTGGAGCTGTGGCTGGGCGAGCGCGACAACCTGTGCGTCGTCGGCGACGCCAGCCAGACGATCTACTCCTTCACCGGAGCGACGCCGGACCACCTGCTCGACTTCCGCACCCGCCACCCCGGCGCCACCGTCGTCAAGCTGGTCCGCGACTACCGCTCCACGCCCCAGGTCGTCCACCTCGCCAACGGCCTGCTCTCCCAGGCCAGCGGCCGTGCCGCCGACCATCGGCTGGAGCTCATCTCCCAGCGCACGGCGGGCCCCGAGCCCGTCTACGCCGAGTACACCGACGAGCCCGCCGAGGCCGAGGGCGCCGCCCGCCGCATCCGCGACCTCATGGACGCGGGCGTCCCGGCGAGCGAGATCGCGATCCTGGTCCGCACGAACTCCCAGTCCGAGACCTACGAACAGGCCCTCGCCGACGCCGGAGTCCCCTACCAACTGCGCGGCGCCGAGCGGTTCTTCGACCGCCCCGAGGTCCGCAAGGCCGGCATCGCCCTGCGCGGCGCGGCCCGCTTCGGCGGCAACGACTCCCTCCTGGACGACGTCATCGACCTGCCCTCCCAGGTCCGTGCCGTCCTCTCCGGCGAGGGCTGGACCACCGAGCCCCCGGCCGGCTCCGGCGCCGTCAGAGAGCGCTGGGAGTCGCTGGCGGCCCTCGTCAACCTCGCCCAGGACTTCGCCGCGGCCAAGCCCGGGGCCACCCTCGCCGACCTGGTCGCCGAACTCGACGAGAGGGCCAACGCCCAGCACGCCCCGACCGTCCAGGGCGTCACCCTCGCCTCCCTGCACTCGGCCAAGGGCCTGGAGTGGGACGTCGTCTTCCTGGTCGGCGTCGCCGAGGGCATGATGCCCATCACCTACGCGAAGACCGACGAACAGATCGAGGAGGAGCGCCGCCTCCTCTACGTCGGCGTCACCCGCGCCAGGGAGCGGCTCCACGTCTCCTGGGCCCTCTCCCGCTCACCCGGCGGCCGCCCCAACCGCCGCCCCAGCCGCTTCCTGGACGGCCTGCGCCCCGGCTCGACCGGCGCTGCGGGCAGACCCGGCACGGTCGCTCCCGGAGGCATCGAGCGCGGCTTCACGGGCACGCCCAAGGCCGTACCGCGCCGGACGCAGCGCACCGTGGCCCGCTGCCGGGTCTGCGGCCGCACCCTCACCGAAGCCGGTGAGATGAAGCTGATGCGCTGCGAGGACTGCCCCTCCGACATGGACGAGGGCCTCTACGAGCGGTTGCGCGAGTGGCGGGAGGTCCAGGCGCAGCGCAGCGGTCAGCCCGCCTTCTGCGTCTTCACCGACAAGACGCTGATGGCGATCGCCGAGACCGTCCCCGACGACGACGGCGAACTCGCGCGGATCCCCGGCGTCGGCGTCCGCAAGCTCAACCGCTACGGGGCCGATGTCCTGGCCATCTGCGGCGGTCAGGAGCCTGCGGAGTGTGCCGGGGAGGACTGATTCAAACTCGTCGAGAAAATAGTTTGCGCATGCCCCAGCAATCCCCATAGGTTCTTAGACACGGGAACAGGGGGCCTTCTCGAAGGCCCTGATTCCGTGCTGTACTTGCATATCCGAAGGACCGGTCTCACCCCCGGTCCCCCGAGACGCCGAGAGGAGGCGATTCCAGTGATCAGCATCAACACCAGCTCCGCCAGCACCGTGAAAATGACCGATCCCTCGGTCGTCTCCCTGTGCGTGCTCGGCGTTTCGAACCTGGGCACCGGTCTGTCCGGCATTTCCGCCGCCCGTCCGGCGTCCGCCGTGTCTCTCGCGGTTCTTCCCATCCGTGAGCGCAATGAGCGACCGACCAAGGCACTGGAAGCAGTAGCGGCACAGGCGCAGGCCTATGCCTTTGCGGCCGGTGCCGGGGGCCGGAAGCAGACGACGACGCAGCACCACCAGATGTGGGCCTTCCGTGGGCCAGAACCCTGGAGTGATCCAGCCTGATTGATCAGGCCGGCGCCTTCAGGGCCGCGGAACCCCATCCGGGATCCGCGGCCCTTCTGTTTTCCCCGAACGGGGACGACGGAGCGAAGGGGCCTCGGGACAAGAAAAGAACCCGGTACCAAGCCGACAACCGGCCCAACAGGGCCGGACCGACCAGACGAGGAAGAACAACCGTGCAACTCGAAGCGCACGCCCCGTCCGTACCGCCTTCCGAAACGATCCCCCCGCCCGGCCTCACGGAGGACTCCACCTTGACTCCGCTCACTACGCTCACCGCGCTCGACGACGCCATCGAGAACCTGGGCGTGCCCGTCCCCTGCCGTTCCTACGACCCGGAGGTCTTCTTCGCCGAGTCGCCGGCCGATGTCGAGTACGCCAAGTCCCTCTGCCGCACCTGCCCGCTGATCGAGGCCTGCCTCGCCGGCGCCAAGGAGCGGCGTGAGCCCTGGGGCGTCTGGGGTGGCGAGCTCTTCGTCCAGGGTGTCGTCGTGGCCCGCAAGCGGCCGCGTGGCCGTCCGCGCAAGAACCCGGTCACGGCATGAACATCTTCGGAACGATCGACCGCCCCCTCACGCACGACCCCAAGAAGCAGGCCCCGATGAAGCCGTCCACTCCCAGCGAGCCCGCGGGCTCCGCGATCCCAGACTTCACCACCCCGGGTGCGACCGAGTCGCGCCAGAACAGGACCCGAGAGATGCAACTCATCCCAGAAGCGCTGGCCCGTGCGCATATGCACGAGCGCCTGCACGAGGCCGAGCGGGAACGCCGGGCCGTGCGCCTGGTGACCGCCCGCCGGATGCAGCGCAGGGCCGAGCGCGCCTCGATGCGTGCCCGCCGTGCGCTCGCCATGGCCGTCATGCAGTAACCGATCACACCTGAAGCGGTGGCCTCCCGACCTCGGGAGGCGAAAGCTCCACGCGGGGGCCGGTCCGTCCGAACGGACCGGCCCCCGCGGTGCGTTCTGCCCGCCGATCCCCGGCCACGGAGATATCGTCGCCGCGTGACGAGTCTTCCCGGAGGCAGTGACACCAGCGCCTCCACCGCGGAGCCCCGGCCCCTCGTGTGCGCCCGCTGCGGCACCCGGCCCGAAGGCCCACAGCCCACCTGGACCTGCTCCGTGGAGAACGGAACCCGGCACTACTTCTGCGACACCTGCGCCAGGGAGAACCTCAGGGCGATCGAGGGACGGCTGGACTCGGCCTGGTGGTAGGCCCGCGCGCCACCCGCGGCCCGGCTCACGCCTCCGCCGCGGGGTCCTCCTCGTCCAGGAACTCCTCGTACTCCTCCGGCACGAACCCCGGCAGCCACTCCTCCAGCTCCTCGCGCAGCCGCACCGTCGCGCCCAACTGGCACAGGACGCCGATTGTGCTCAATGTCACCCGGTGTATCAGGAGATACGCCGGGGGCAGGTTGAGCTGCTTGCCCAACTGGTGGGCGGGGGAGCGGGGGTCGGCGATACGGGCGGCCTGGCTGCGCATCCAGCCGCGGCTGAAGGTGAACTCGTCGACCTGGGCCGGCTCGATGATCGGCACGAGGTAGTCGAGGACGGCGTCGGGGTCGAGCTCTATCGACTCCTTGACGAAGCCCTCCGTGCGCAGCAGCTCGTAGACCGCCTCGGCGTCGCCGTCGAGAGTCATGCGCAGGGAGTCACCGATGGGCGTCGGCAGGCCACCGGGAAGGCGGTCGACCGTGCCGAAGTCCAGGACACCCAGACGCCAGTCGCCGCCCTTGCCGTCCGGGTCGGCGGGCAGCAGACGGAAGTTGCCCGGATGCGGGTCCGCGTGGAGGAGGCCGGTGCGGGCCGGGCCGGAGAAGAGGAAGCGGGCCAGGAGCTGGCCTGCCCGGTCACGCTGCTCCTGGGTGCCGTCGGCGATCACCTCCGACAGCGGAATCCCGTCGATCCACTCCGTGACCAGGACCTGGTCGCACTGGTGGACCACGGCGGGCACCACGACGTCCGGGTCGCCCTCGAACTCCTCGGCGTGCGCCTGCTGGGCCTGCGCCTCCAGGCCGTAGTCCAGCTCCTCGGAGACCCGGTCGCGGAGCTCGGCGATGAGGGGCTTGATGTCCATCCCGGGGATGAGGGGGCCCAGGAGGCGGGCGAAACGGCTCAGTTGGGTCAGGTCGGACAGGAGGGCCTCGCCGGCGCCCGGGTACTGCACCTTGACCGCGACCTCGCGGCCGTCGTGCCACACCGCGTGGTGCACCTGGCCGATCGACGCCGCGGCCGACGGCTTGTCCTCGAACTCAAGGAACAACTCGCGCCAGTCCTCGCCGAGCCGCTCCACGAGCACACCGTGCACGGTGCGGGTCGGCATCGGCGGCGCCGCCTCCTGGAGCTTGGTCAGCGCGGCACGGTAGGGACCGGCGACCTCCTCGGGCAGCGCCGACTCGAAGACGGACAGCGCCTGTCCGAACTTCATCGCGCCGCCCTTGAGCTCGCCGAGCACCTTGAACAGCTGCTCCGCCGTGCGCTGTTGCAGTTCGCGGCCGACGATCTCCGCGGACTCGCCCACGATCCGTTTCCCGAGCCCCCACGTCGCTCTCCCGGCGAAGCCGAGCGGGAGCGCGGCGAGCTTGGCGGTACGGGTGACCGCCTTGCGCGGAAGATCAGACATGCGCCCTCCAAGTCCCGGCCGGCCGGGCCGAGTCTGCCTTACGGCGCACATCCCTCGACGGCCGGTCCCCTGCCATTGTCGCGTGTCGATCCTCGTCCGTAGAGGTGTGTCCCGCCTTACCTTTCTCCGCACCCTTCTCCGCGGCTCCGCACGTGCAGGCGGAATGCGCCCAGACCGGACGCGCGTGCCAGTGCAGACCGGGCAGCGAGACCTCCCATCGAGCGCCCGCGCTCGACGGCGACTGCCCGTCCAGGAAGGCGAGCGCGTGCGCGGCCGCCAGCCCGGCGACGGTCGTGGCCAGCGTCAGGTCGCACGGCCGCACCTGCGGCTGCTTGCCGGAGCGCCACTGCGCGACCAGGCGGGGCCAGGTCGGATCGCGGTCGGTGCGTGCGTGGTGCAGGCAGCCGGCGCAGGACGTCTCGCCGGGCAGGACCAGCGGGCCCACGACTCCCGTGCCCTCCACGACACCGGCGTACAGATGAGGGGTCCCCGAGACGATCAGGCCAGTGGCGGCGGCCGGGTCGGGCGCGTGCACGGCGACGTCGTCGCGCGGGGCGAGGATCACCAGGGAGAAGCCGGGGTCGCTCTCCTCCGCCGTGGCGTGCGAGGTCCGGCGGGGCGGGCGGTCCGGTGCCGCCCGGCGTACCGCGCGGCGTGCCGCCTCGTCCCTGCGCTCGCCGACCGACTCCGCGGGCAGCCCACCCGGTGCGACGTCCCAGGGCTCGGTGTGACCGCCGTCGCGTACGTCGACCTCGCCGACCCCCGCGCCCGACAACAGCGCGGCCAGCACCGCGCCCACCCGGCCCGCGCCTCTCACCTGGACACGCAGTTCGCGACGCGCCGCCAGACGGCCCATCGACTCGCCCGGCTCGCCGGTGATCAGGGAGAGCGACGCGAGGTCCGGGCGCAGCCGGTCGAGGACGTCCTTCTTCGCGCGGAGGGCGTCGGCCGCGGGGCCACCGCCCTTCGCGTCGTCGAGCAGACCCGCGTGCGTCAGCCCCTCCACCAGCTGGTCCACATGCTCCTCGGACAGATCCATCCGATGGCCCTCCTCGCGCAGGAGAGGCAGTCCACGCGTGCCGTTGAGCAGGTCCAGGAAACTGCCCGTCGCCGTGTCCATCGGGCCCAGCGTCATCGCGTGCGCCGGTGTCATCCCGAACTGCACGGTGTTGAGATCGCGCCAGCCGCGCCGCAGCGCGGGCTTCACCATCGGATGCATGACAGCCCCCCGTAGCCCCTAGGAAGTACGTCCCGTGTGCCGGCGGAACCGGTCGGTGCTCCGCCTGCGATGCCAGCCTGCCCGGCTCGGGCGTCGGGTGCCGAAAGTTGTCCACAGGCGGTGAGGATTCGTCGTACAAATCAAACGCTCGGTGGGGGATCGACACCGAACCGTCCCAGGGGCGGGACTTCCCGCGTGTGCAGAGGGTAACGTCGTGGCGTGCCCGCCGACCCACTGCACAGCGCCGGAAAACCACAGCGCAGTACGACGAGCCAGCCGCCAAGCGGCTCGGGGGCGAGCGCGATCGAGGTACGCAGGAGCGCGCGTCGGCGCAGAACGGTCTCCGCGTACCGCGAGGGCGATCGCACCGTCGTGCTCATCCCCGCCCGCATGTCCGAGGCGGAGGAGAAGCGCTGGGTCACCGTCATGCTCGACAAGCTGGCCGCCCAGGAAAGCAAACGCGTGCTCGGTGACGCGGAGCTGTCCGAGCGCGCCGAGCGACTGTCGGCCCAGTACTTCGAAGGCCGCGCCCGGCCCACCTCCGTGCGCTGGGTGACCAACCAGAACACGCGCTGGGGCTCCTGCACGCCCTCCGAGGGCAGCATCCGCCTCTCCCACCGGCTGCAGGGCATGCCCGAGTACGTCGTCGACTACGTGCTGCTGCACGAACTGGCGCATCTCCTGGTGCCCGGACACGGTCCGCGGTTCTGGCGGCTCCTGGAGGCGTACCCGCGCACCGAGCGGGCCAAGGGCTACCTCGAAGGCGTGGTCGCGGCCGAGCGGCTGCCCCATCCGCCGGGCGCCCGCGACGAGTGAGGCCCTCTTGTGGGGGATTGTGTACCGGGTCTGTACCGACTTCCTCCGGTGTCGGAGATTGCCGTTAGCCTGACGCGACGCAGTTGCATCGGGATGGGGGACGGTCGTTACGCATGGCCAGGGAATTCCAACGCGGCCACAAGGCCAAGATCAGTGACCTCACCGCGGGCACGGATCTGTACGTAGGTGTGCAGATCACCGGCCCCGGGCTGACGTTCGACATCAGCTGCTTCGGTCTCGACGCCGAGGAGCGGCTCTCGGACGACCGGTACTTCGTGTTCTTCAACCAGCCGAAGTCCCCGGAGGAGTCCATTCAGCTCCTGGGTTCCCAGGCGGGCGACTCGGAGTCCTTCCGGGTCACGCTCGACAGGGTCCCGCCGCGGATCCAAAAACTGGCGTTCACGGCGACCCTCGACGGCGCCGGGCAGATGTCGCAGATCGCCCCCGGGTACGTCCGTATCGTCGCGGGTGGTGAGGAGGTGGCCCGCTACTCGTTCAACGGTTCGGAGTTCACCACCGAGCGGGCCGTGATGCTGGGTGACTTCTACCTGAAGGACGTCTGGCGGTTCGCGGCCGTCGGCCAGGGCTTCGACGGTGGCCTCGAAGCGCTGCTGAAGAACTTCGGCGGCGAGGTCGCGGAGGAGGAGGCGCCCGAGCCGCAGCAGTCGCAGCCCGCGCCGCCGCAGTCCGGTGCCGCCCCCGGCTTCGCCCCGCCCGCGTTCGGCGCCCCTGCGGCCCCGGCACCCGCCCAGGCCCCCCAGCCCGTCGCGCAGGGGTACACACCCTCTCCGGCGCCCGCGCCCTCCGTGCACGCCGCGCCGACCATCATCGCGCCCATGACCCCGCCCGGAGCGGGCACCGTGCCACCCCCGGGTCCCGCGCCCGCGCCCTACGGCCAGCCGCAGGCGCCGTACGGACAGCAGGCCCCTGGCCAGAGCCCGCCTCCGCCGCCCGGTTACGCGCAGCCCCAGGCTCCGCACGCGCCGGGCCCGCCGCCCGGTTACGGCCAGCCGATTCCGCCCCCCGGCTACGGTCAGCCACCCGCGCCTCCCGGTTACGGGCAGCAGCAGCCTCCCTTCGGGCAGGTCCCGGGTCAGGCGGCCGGCTACGGAGTGCCCCAGGGCGCTCCCCAGGGCGCCGGTGTGTCGGCCGCGCTGGAGAAGTTCAAGGAGACGCCCACCGGGCAGCGCTGGACGCAGCAGAACAAGAAGCTCGTCCGCGTCGACCTCGGCATCGGCGGCCAGCCCGTGCTCGCCCGCCAGGGCAGCATGGTGCTCTACCAGGGCAAGGTCGACTTCGGCTACAAGGGCGCCGGGTTCGCCGGACGGATCGTGGGCGGCGCGACCGGCCAGGAGATGCAGCTGATGCGCTGCACGGGCCAGGGCCAGGTGTTCCTCGCCGAGAACTCCACGCACCTGCACCCCGTAGAGCTCCAAGGGGACGCGATCTGTGTCTCCGCCGAGAACGTCCTCGCCTTCGACGAGAGCCTCCAGTACGAGGTCAGACGCATCGAGGGACACGGCATCCCAGGGGGTGCGCTGTTCACGATGCAGTTCCAGGGGACCGGCACCATCGTCGTGAAGACCCACGGCTCGCCCGTCGTGCTGCCGGTCACGCCGACCACGTTCGCCGACTGCAACGCGGTCGTCGCCTGGTCCGCGGCCGCCCAGGTGATCGTCTCCAGCCAGGTCCGGATGCGCCGCAACGCCTATCCGGGCGACACCGGGGAGAGCGTCAACCTGCAGTTCCGGGCCGCCCCCGGCAACTTCATCGTCGTCCAGCCGTACGAGGTCTGAGGGAGCCCGTCATGAACCAGCCGCTCGCGGGCTATGCCCCCGCACCCGTCTCCGCCCGTATGGAGAACCACGGCAACAACATGCTGAAGGTCGCCATGCAGACCGGAAGCGACCTCTTCGCGCGCGTGGGCTCGATGATCGCTTACGAAGGCTTCATCCAGTACGAGCCCAACCCACCGGCCGTGCGCCAGATCGCGCGCGACTGGATGACCGGCGAGGGCGCGCCCCTGATGAAGTGCTCCGGGGACGGGCTGCTCTACCTCGCCGACTACGGCGCGGACGTCGTCGTGATCAACCTCAACGGCGACGGGATCTCCGTCAACGCCACCAACCTGCTCGCCTTCGACGCCCACCTCACCTGGGGCGTGGAGCGGGTCAAGGGGCTGGCGAAGTTCGCCGGACAGGGCCTGTGGAACACCAAGATCACCGGCCAGGGCTGGGTCGCGCTGACCTCCCGCGGCAAGCCGATCGTCGTCGACTGCGGCGGCGGCGATGATGAGACGTACGTCGACCCGGACGCGCTCGTCGCCTGGTCCCCGAACCTGAAGGTGAAGGGCAAGCGCAGCTTCAAGGCGCAGTCGCTGATCGGCCGCGGCAGCGGCGAGGCCTATCAGATGGCCTTCTCCGGGACGGGCATCGTCGTCGTCCAGCCCAGCGAGGACAGCACCGACCGTCTCCGGTTCCGGGGCTGAGGGGGGAACACGACACCATGCAGAGCCCGCTTTTCGCGTTCAACGACTCGCAGTCCCAGGACCGCTACAGCCTGCAGAACAAGCAGATGCTGCGCGTCGTCCTGGAGGGCCACGACGACATCCTCGCCCGCAAGGGCACCATGGTCGCCTACCAGGGGCTCGTCGAGTTCGACGCCGAGTACCAGAGCAACCAGCAGGGACGCGCGCGTGCCTACACCGGCGAGGGCCTCAGCCTGATGCGCTGCCACGGGCAGGGCACGGTCTTTCTCGCCAACCTCGCCCAGCACATCCACGTAGTGGACGTGGAACAGGACGGCCTCACCGTCGACAGCAGCTACGTCCTCGCGATGGACTCCTCGCTGCACCACGAGGTCATCGCCGTGGACAGCCTGTACGGCATCTCCGGCTCGGGGAAGTACCAGCTCAACATCACCGGCCGCGGCAAGGTCGCCCTGATGACCTCGGGCGCGCCCCTGATGATGCAGGTCACGCCCGACAAATACGTCAACTGCGACGCCGACGCGATTGTCGCCTGGTCCACCGGTCTGCGCGTCCAGATGCAGGCCCAGACGCACTCCTCCGGGGTGTGGCGCCGCCGCGGCAACACCGGTGAGGGCTGGGAGCTGAGCTTCATGGGCAGCGGTTACGCGCTCGTCCAGCCCAGCGAACTGCTGCCGCCGCAGAACGCCGCGATCGGCCAGGGCGTCGCCGCCCAGTTCGGCATGGGCCAGCACGGCGCACACGCCCAGAACCAGGGCAACGCCTGGAGCTGAGCGTCCGGAAAACCAACGTAAGGGGCGCCCGCCATCGCGGGCGCCCCTTACACGTTCAACGCCTACCGCACCCCGCTCAGAGCCTGGCGCGCGTCGCCTCCAGCAGCCGTACAACCGACTCGTCGGCTACGGACCGCACCTCGTCGTAGGGGAACCAGCGCAGGTCGAGGGACTCGTCGCTGATCTCCTGGACGGCGCCGGGGGGTGCCAGCACCGCGTACTGGACGTCGTAGTGGCAGTGGCACGGCGGGGGGATCGGGTGCCGGTCCAGGCGGACCGGGCCGCCCGGCAGCAGGGTCAGTCCGGGGATGCCGGACTCCTCCGTGGCCTCGCGCAGCGCCGCCGCCTCCAGCGAGGTGTCTTCCGGCTCGCAGTGACCGCCCATCTGGAGCCACATCCGCAGCTTTTTGTGCAGCGTCAGCAGGACCCTGCCGTGCTCCGGGTCGATCACCAGGGCGCTCGCCGTGACATGGCCGGCGTGGCAGGACTTCCACATGCCGTCCGGGTGAGCGGCCAGGTGGTCCAGGTAGGCCTGGCGCAGGTCCGTCTGGTCCTCGTAGTTCTTCAGTACGAGGACCGCGTCGTCGTACAGGCTCACTCGGTGTCGTCGTCCTTGGAGTCCTCGTCCTTCTTGAGGTTCGGCTTCTCCGCGGTGCCGCTCGCCGCCTCGCCGAGCATCTTGTCCAGCTCGGAGAAGTCCAGCTGCTCGCGGTGCACGAAGCCGTCCGGGTCGTCCAGGTCGGAGGCCGTGGGCAGCATGTCCGGGTGGGCCCACAGACCGTCCCGGCCGTCGACACCGCGCGCGTCCGTGAGCGAGGCCCACAGGCGGGAGGCGTCGCGCAGCCGGCGCGGGCGCAGTTCCAGGCCGATCAGCGTGGCGAACGTCTGCTCGGCGGGACCGCCCGTCGCGCGACGGCGCCGCAGGGTCTCGCGGAGCGCGTCGGCGGACGTCAGACGCGGCTTCGCGGCGGCGTGGACCACCGCGTCCACCCAGCCCTCGACGAGCGCCAGAGCCGTCTCCAGACGGGCCAGGGCGGCCTTCTGCTCCGGGGTGTCCTCCGGCTGGAACATGCCCTGCTGGAGGGCGTCCTGCAGCTGCTCCGGGTTCTGCGGGTCGAACTGGCCGACCACGTCCTCCAGCTTGGCGGTGTCGACCTTGATCCCGCGCGCGTACCCGTCGACCGCGCCGTACAGGTGCGAGCGCAGCCACGGGACGTGCGCGAACAGGCGCTGGTGGGCCGCCTCGCGCAGGGCGAGGTAGAGCCGCACCTCCTCCTGCGGGACGCCCAGGTCCTTGCCGAACGCCTTGATGTTCAGCGGCAGCAGCGCGGCCTTGCCGACCGGGCCGAGCGGCAGGCCGATGTCGGTCGAACCGACGACCTCGCCCGCGAGCACGCCCACGGCCTGCCCGATCTGCGTGCCGAACATGGCGCCGCCCATCGAGCGCATCATGCCGATCAGCGGGCCCGCCATGGCCTGCATCTCCTCCGGCAGGACGTCACCCATGGCCGCGCCGACGCGCTCGGCGACCGGGTCCACGAGCTCCTTCCACGCGGGCAGGGTCGCCTCGACCCACTCCGCGCGGGACCACGCCACGGCGGTGCCGGCGCCGGACGGCAGCGAGGTCGCGTCGTCCAGCCACAGGTCGGCCAGCCGGACGGCCTCCTCGACCGCACTGCGGTCGGCGGGGCCGATGCTCGCGTCCTTGACGCCGTCCTGGGTGCCCTGGGAGACCGTCTGGCGGGCGATCTGCTTGGCCATGTCCCAGTTCACCGGGCCGCCCTCGTACGAGAGCATCTGGCCCAGCTGCTGGAACGCGGCGCCCAGGTCGTTGGGGTTCAGGGAGCCGAACATGGCTGCGAGCGGATTGTCCGCACCGGGGCCGCCAAAGCCCCCGGCACCGGGCAGCCCGCCAAAACCGAACGGGTTGGCCGGTCCCTGACCACCACCGCTCTCCTGGTCCTTCTTCTTGCCCTCGTCGCCGTCGTCCGGCTCCTCCGGCGGAAGGCCGAATCCGAATGGGGTGTCACTCACGGGATTCCTCGGCTGTTAAGGCCGCCGGTTCTCTCCGACGGCACGACTGCCCTTCAACACCACCCAGCGTAGACACCGCGGGCCGATCGGGCCTCGATGCTTCGCCGAGACCCGGCCTGCGGCAGGATGGATGCCACCTGGTCCGGACGCGTCACGCGCATCCGTACTGAAGACAACCGCTGGAGACGCCCGGTGAGTTCCCCAGATCCGCAGGTTCGCGCAGCGCGAAACCACTCAACCAGTCCCGCCGTGCGCGGGCCCGTCGTCGCGGTCACCGGCGCCGCGTCCGGGATCGGGGCGCTGCTGACCGAGCGGCTCGCCGCCTCCGAGGAGATCAAGCAGGTCATCGCCATCGACGAGCGGCGCGGGGAGTGCGCGGCGGCGCAGTGGCACATCCTCGACGTACGGGATCCGGCCATCGCGGAGAAGCTGCGCGGCGCGGACGTCGTCGTCCATCTGGCGCTGGATCTCGATCTGGAGACCGACCCGGCCGCCCGTTCGGCGTACAACGTGCGGGGGACGCAGACCGTGCTGACCGCCGCCGCGGCGGCCGGTGTCCACCGGGTCGTGCTGTGCACCTCGGCCATGGTCTACGGAGCGCTGCCCGACAACGAACTGCCGCTCTCGGAGGACGCCGAACTGCGCGCCACCGCGGAAGCCACCGGCGTCGGCGACCTGCTGGAGGTCGAGCGGCTCGCGCGGCGCGCGCCCCGGGCGCATCCCGGGCTCAATGTGACCGTCGTCCGCCCCGGAGTGCTCGTCGGAGGCACCGACACCGCGCTGACCAGGTACTTCGAGTCGCCTCGGCTGCTGGTGGTGGCCGGGTCGCGGCCCGCCTGGCAGTTCTGCCACGTCGAGGATCTGTGCAGTGCCCTGGAGTACGCCGTCCTGGAGAAGGTCGAGGGGGAGCTGGCCGTCGGGTGCGACGGGTGGCTGGAGCAGGAGGAGGTCGAGGAGCTCAGTGGCATCCGCCGGATGGAGCTGCCGTCCGCGGTCGCGCTCGGCGCGGCGGCCCGGCTGCACCGGATCGGGCTCACCCCGTCCCCGGCGGGCGACCTGGCGTACACGATGTACCCCTGGGTGGTGAGCGGGAGCCGGCTGCACGACGCGGGCTGGCGGCCGCAGTGGACCAACGAGGAAGTGCTCGCGGAGCTGCTGGAGGAGGTCTCCGGGCGGCACACGGTCGTCGGACGACGGCTCGGCCGCAAGGACGCGACGGCGGCGGGTGCCGCGGGCGCGACGGTCGCGCTGCTGGGCGCGGCGGCGGTCGTACGGCGGGCGCGGAAAGCCCGGCGGCGGATCTGAGAAGCGTGCTCCTTTAGGACGCGTGCACCTGTAGGACGCTCCAAACAGGCACACGCGCGTGCCTGGTGAAAGTGCTATTCCTCGCTGTCGGCGGGGTGAGGCACGATGGAGGCATGGCACCCACGATCGACCATCCCGGTGAGCAGGCCGCGCAGGATCCCATCAAGCTGATCGGGATCCGGGAGACGCCGCTCTCCGTGGACGAGGTCTTCCGGGCCGTGGGGGACGAAGCCGCCGGTGGGATCGCCCTCTTCGTAGGGACCGTGCGGAATCACGACGGCGGGGCCGATGTCGACGAGCTGGGGTACTCGTGCCACCCCAGTGCCGAGGCGGAGATGCGGCGCATCGCCGAGAAGGTCGTCGCGGAGTATCCGGTGCGGGCGCTGGCCGCCGTCCACCGTGTGGGGGAGCTCGGCATCGGGGACCTGGCGGTCGTCGTCGGCGTGTCGTGTCCGCACCGGGGTGAGGCCTTCGAAGCGTGCAGAAAGCTGATCGACGACCTCAAGCACGAGGTGCCGATCTGGAAGCACCAGAAGTTCTCCGACGGCACCGAGGAGTGGGTCGGCGCCTGCTGATGCCCACTCACCGCGCCCGCTGACGATCGCTCACCCATTTCTCACCTACGTTGAAGGATTTCCCACCGCCCTCCGGTTGCGTAACCGCCCCCTGGGCACGAGCGTTGTCAGTGGGGCTGGTTAACCTGCTGATCAGTCAGTTGAGGTCACTCATCCGGGGTTGGGAGGTCGGCATGGCGGCACTCGCCTGGTTGTTGATTCCGCTGATGGCCGCGATAGGTGCCGGCCTGTGGGGCAGTTGGGCCAACCGGACCCGCAAGGCACGGAGCGACGGCCCGGAATTGGACGGCTATGCCCGCTTCCGCGAGGCGATGGAGAAGTCCCACTCCGGCACGTGATCGGAAGGCGGCCCTGACGGTGCGCTGACAGAACCGTCCCGTACTGTCGTGCCATGCCACGCCGCACCGCGACGATGCTCGCCTCCACCCTGATGCTGATCGCGCTCCTGTGCGCGGGAGTCCTCATCAACGTCCCGTACGCGGAGATGTCGCCGGGCCCGACGGTGAACACGCTCGGGGACCACGACGGCGAGCCGGTGCTGCAGATCACCGGGCGCAAGACCTACGCGGCGAGCGGCCACCTGAACATGACGACGGTCCGGGTCACCAGCGCCGACTACAACATGAACCTCATCGAGGCCGTGTACGGCTGGCTCGCCCACGACGACAAGATCGTCCCGCACGACACGCTGTACCCCGACGGCAAGACGGAGCAGCAGTCGACCCAGGAGAACGCCGAGGAGTTCAGCCAGTCCCAGGAGAGCGCCAAGGTCGCCGCCCTGAACCAGCTGGGCGTCCCGGTGAAGTCCTGGGTGATCGTCTCGACGGTCGTCAAGAGCACCCCGGCCGAGGGCAAGCTGCACGCCGGTGACGTGATCAAGGCCGTCGACGGTACGACGGTGAAGCAGCCCGACGACGTCGCGAAGCTGGTCACCAAGCACAAGCCCGGCGAGAACGTGGTGTTCACGATCGTGCCCGCCAAGGAGCAGGCCGCCGCCGTGAAGGCGAACAAGACGGCGACCGCGACGAAGAAGATCACGATCACCACCGCGACCTCCGACGACACCGGTACGAAGCGCGCCATCGTCGGCATCTCGGCCGGAACCGATCACACGTTCCCGTTCACCATCGACATCAAGCTCGCCGACGTCGGCGGCCCGAGCGCCGGCCTGATGTTCGCGCTCGGCATCTACGACAAGCTCACCCCGGGCGACCTCACCGGCGGCAAGTTCGTGGCCGGCACCGGCACGATCGACGACGACGGCAAGGTCGGCCCGATCGGCGGCATCTCGATGAAGACGGTCGGCGCGCGCAGCAAGGGCGCCCAGTACTTCCTGACCCCCGCCGACAACTGCGCGGAGGCCGCCAAGGACACCCCCGGCGGCCTCAGGCTCGTCAAGGTGAACACCATCAAGGACGCGATCAGCTCCCTGAAGCTGATCAACAGCGGCAAGACCGACGGCCTGCCGAAGTGCACCACCAAGGGCTGAACAAGCCTCTTCTTAAGAAGACCTCGGGTGAGCGACGAGACATCCCGGGGCTTCGCGGTCAGTTCGGCGAGATACGGCGGCTGATCCGAAGAGGGCCGTGGCGGCCGTAGACGAATTGGGTCGGTTGGGTGTGGTTGCGCTGGTCGGGGAGTATCACAGCGTTGT
>NZ_JBHXME010000075.1:0-48625 GCF_042721125.1 Streptomyces sp. NPDC058469 | reverse complement strand
GTCCGTGAGCCGTATGAACTGGCGGCCGGGACACGGTTGTTGTCGCGATCGGGCCACCTTGGATACGCGTCGCGATACAGCGTTGGTCTTCTGTTCGCGCCGCTGCCCGCGTCGCGCGGAGACGTCGGACAGGATCAGGACGGAAGTATGTCGGGAGAGATTTCGCCCACCGGGAAGGGTTCCGGCCCCGACCCCGCCCCCGGCTCGTCGCCCGAGTTGCGGGCCTCCCATGCGCACCGGGACCGGATGGTGGACGTGCTGCGGATCGCGGCGGGGGACGGCCTGTTGACCGCGGAGGAGTCGGACGAGCGCCTGGAGCCGCCCTGTCGGCGCGCACTCTGAGCGAACTGACCGCGCTCACCGCTGACTTGCCGCCCGTGTCGGCCACGGTCGGCGGCACCGGAGCAGAGCCCAAGGACGTGGTCCGGATCGAGCAGGTCCACAGCGGCGCGATCGAGCGCGTGGGGCGCTGGGTGGTGCCGCGGAAGCTGGAACTGGCGGTGACGTACTGCGAGGTGACGCTCGACTTCACCGACGCGGTGATCACGCACGACACCTTGCGGATCGACGTGGGTATGACGGGGAAGACCCTGACGCTGATCACGAGGCCGGACATCGTGGTCGACACCGATGGTCTGCAGCTGGTGCACAGCGGGGTCAAGTACCGCCGGACATCGACGAGTCCTGATACGCCGGTCGTCCTGCGAGTGGAACTGGTCGGTGTGAAGGCACACGGCCGCGTGGTCGTGCGGCCCCCACGTCGCACGTTCGGCCAGTGGCTGCTGCGGAGGCCCGCGTCCCGCTGAGCAGGCACTTGACCCCCTCGTCGTGAACTGTCGGCGGGAGGAGCGTCTCCGCTCGGTCCGAGCCTCACGGTGTGCGGGCGACTCCGACGTACAACGGGATCTGGTCGGTTTCGCTGTGTTGTTCTCCGGGCTCGGGGTGCCAGCGCGCCGCGAGTTCTATGCCGGGGGCGACGAGCTCAAGTCCCTCGAAGAAACTGGTGAATTCACCGCGTGACCGTACTTGTGCGGGTGTACCGCCCTTGCGGTAGACCTCGACGACGCGCTCCCAGGTCTCCGGATCGAAGTCCCCAGTCGCGTGGGAAAGAGCTATGTAGCTCCCGGGCGTCAGGGAGTTGAGCAGTTCACCCACGATGCCACGGGGATCATCCTCGTCCGCCACCAGGTGCAGGAGAGCCACCAGGGACAGGGCGATCGGTTGCTCGAAGTCCAGATGCTCCTTCGCCGCCGCGAGGATCTTTCCCGGCTCTCTCGCGTCGGCCTGGATGTAGGCGGTACTGCCCTCCGGCGTGCTGTGAAGAAGTGCTTCGGCGTGCCTGAGGACTATCGGGTCATTGTCCGCGTAGACCACGCGAGCGCTTGGGTTGATCGCCTGGACCACCTGGTGGAGGTTCGGCCGGGTGGGTATTCCGGTGCCGATGTCCAGGAACTGGCGGATTCCCCGCTCCGCCAACAGCCGCGAGGCGCGGTGCATGAAGTCGCGGTTCACCCGCGCCATTTGTTTGACGGCGGGGAACAAGGAGATCACCTTTTCGGCGGCTGCCCAGTCGACGGGGTAGTTGTCCTTGCCGCCGAGGAAGTAGTCGTACATGCGGGCCGACTGGGGTTTGCTGGTGTCCACGTCGTCCGCGCCGAATCCTGTATCCGTCACTTCGGTTCTCCTGTTACCCAACGGCCGTTGCCACGTGGCGAGTTCAGGCCCGCGAGTGTAGCGGGGACACCACACGAGGCTGGGTCGGGACACCTGTCGGTGCCCGTTCTCACGCGTGATGCGGGACTACGGCCACCGGGCACGCGGTGTGCTCCAGTACGGCGTGCAGGGTGGGGCCGAGTGTCCGGCCCACGCGGCCGATCACCAGGAGTTCCGCCGAGGCCGACGCCTGGACCAGGGCGGCCGCCGGACTCTGGAGGCGGAGATCCTCGTAGACACCCACATGCGGATACTTCTCCCGCCATGACCGCAACGCGTCCGAGAAGCGTTGGGTCTCCTGGTCCTCCCAGCGCCCTCGGTCCTTCTCCGGCGGCGCGTACGGCATCCAGTGTTCGGCGGGCGAGGGCAGTCGCCAGGCGTGTACGACGTGCAGCCCGGTGTCGCGTCGGCAGGCGGCGTCGAAGGCGAACTCGACGACGGCGCCGGGCGGTTCGCCACCATCGACGCCCAGCGTCACACCGTACGGTGACCGCCCGCGGCGGCTGTGCGCGAACCCGCTCGGCACCAGCACCACGGGCCCCGCGGAGCGCTCGGCGACTCCGTGAGCCACGGAACCGAGGGCCAGGCCCGCGAAACCGCCCGAACCGCGCAGCCCGAGGACCGTGCAGTCGGCCTCGGCGGCCAGGGGGAGCAGCGCCGGCACGACCTCTCCGGTGACACCGAACACCTCGGCCCGGAGCTGGGGGTGGTCCTCTGTGAGCGACGTGACGAGGGCGTCGGGAGAGGGTTCGCGGAAGTAGGGCCATGTGGCGAGGAGTTGCTCGTCGGGGAGCGTCGAGACGTGTACGACCCGCAGGGGCAGTCCGCGCAACTCCGCGTCCGTTGCCGCCCAGTCGGCCGCGAGGCGACTGTCCGCGGATCCGTCGACACCGACAACGATCAGGTGGGACATGGCCGTTGGACCTCCATGCGTACGAGTCGTGGCGTCCCACGATCCGCCGCGCCGGGCGTGCCGCACAGGGGTCGGACGGAACCGGAGAGGATTCGAACGGCCCGTCCGCCGAATGGGCTTGAGCTACTGCTCAGCCGAAAGCGGCCAGCGAGACCGGCTGCCACTGGCGCCAAGTGCTCAGCCGCTCCTCGTACAGCGCGGCGACATCGGTGAAGGACTTGCCGAGGAAGACCCTCAGCGGGGGTTTGTCCGCGTCGACGATCCGGAGGATCGCGTCGCGGGTCGCGTGGGGGTCGCCGACCTCGAATTCCGGTGCGGTGGCCGTGCGGACCTCGGCGTAGCCCGGGTGCGGCTCGCTGTGCCGGGCGCCGCGGTCCAGCCAGTCGGTGGCGTAGGGGCCGGGCTCGACATTGGTGACGTGAATGCCGAAGGCGGCCACCTCCTGCGCCAGGGACTCCGACAATCCCTCAAGAGCCCACTTGGAGGCGTGGTACGCACCGATGCCGGGGAACGCGCGTACGCCGCCCTCGCTGGTGACCTGCAGAATCCTGCCCGATCGTTGGGCCCGCATGAAGGGCAGCACGGCCTGTGTGACCCAGACCGCGCCGAAGAAGTTGGTCTCCATCTGAGCCCGGAGTTCGTCCTCCGCCAACTCCTCGACCATGCCGAAATGCCCGTAGCCGGCATTGTTGACGGCGACGTCCAGCGAACCGAAACGCGCGTGGGTACGCCCCACCGCCGCGTGCACCGCGGCACGGTCGGTGACGTCGAGTGGAATCGGCAGTACGGCGTCCCCGTACCGCTCGACCAGGGGAGTCAGCCGACTGACGTCCCGAGCCGTCGCCGCGACACGATCGCCGCGTTCGAGCGCGGCCTCCGCCCACTCGCGGCCGAACCCCCTTGAACTCCCCGTGATGAACCAGGTCCTCGCCATGATCGGTGCTCCCTATGGGTGGTGGATTGCTTGCTCCTGCCACTCCATCGTGCTGCCGCGCAAGGCATTCCACCAGCGATTATCTCGCACAGGAGACATGCGTTCCCGGAATGTGTCAGGATGCCGGCATGGCCGAATTCACCCTCACTGGTCTGCGTGTCGTCCAGGCCGTGGTCGATACCGGATCGTTCACCGCCGCGGCCGATGCGCTCGGATACACGCAGTCGGCGGTGTCCCGTCAGGTGGCGGCGATGGAAGCCGCCGCGGGCGCGCCGTTGTTCGTCCGGGGTGCCCGCGGGGTTGCACCTTCGCCGGCGGGCACGGTGCTCGCCCGCCGAGCCGCGACGGTCCTCAACGAGATCGACGCGGTCGGTACGGACCTCGCGGGGCTGCAGGACCACCTCACCGGACGCGTCGCCGTCGCCGCGTTCCCGGCGGCCGCCGCCGTGCTCGTCCCCAGGGCGTTGGCCCGCCTCCGCGACGAACACCCGGGCCTGATCGTCGAGTTGGGCGAGGCCTCCTCGCCCACGCAGCTGCGCCAACTCCGCGCCCATCGCATCGACATCGCGGTGATCGGCGTGGGACCGGACCTGCCCGCCTACGACTTCGAGGGACTGTCCCGCGAACTGCTCCTGGACGGCGGCCTGTTGCTCGCCGTGCCCGCCAACCACCGGTTCGCCGGCCGGGGAACCGTCCCCGTGACCGACCTGGGGGACGAAGCCTGGATCGTCGGCAAGGGCCTGCGCGACGACCCCCAGTTCGGCGCCTGGCCGACCCTCGACCACCCGCGGATCGCCCACGCCGCCCGCGAATGGCCCACCCGCCTGGGACTTGTCGCCGCCGGTCTCGGCATCGCCGTACTGCCCGAACTCGCCGCCCCGGCCGTCCCCACGGGCGTCCGTACCGTCCAGGTCGACGACCCCGCCTGGCTCGGCCGCGCCACCGTCGCCGTCACGATCCGCGACCGTGCCGCCGAGGTGACGGCCACGGTGGAGGCGCTCCGCCGTGAGGCCGTCGGGCTTCGTGCGGCGCGGCGCAACACCGCACCGGGCAAAGACGTACGGGCCGCGAAGTGACCGCATCGGCGTCGGCCGCCGCCTCGCCGCCGCGCTGATTCTGCCGTACGCCGCCTTCTACGCCGCGGTCAGTGCAGCGGCACCGGCAGCACCAGCAGCACCTTCGTCCCGCAGCCCGCAGCCCGCAGCCCGCAGCCCGCAGCCCGCAGCGGAGTCGGTGGTCGATCTTGATACGTTGTGCGGGCCAGTCGTGCCACAACCGCGGCCAGGGAATCCGGTGGGAATCCGGAACTGACGCGCAGCGGTGAGGGGGACGGGCGGGGCAACAGACGTCACTGGGGCGACGCGGGCCGGCCGAGGGAGTCGGTGTGTGACGCGCCGGGAAGGCGCCCCGTCCGGACGAACCCGAGTCCGAAGACCTGCTGGCGCCTTCTCGCCCTCGGTGAGGGGGAGAAGGCGCCCGAGGTCGCGCGCCGCGCAACCGCCCGCCGTATCGCCACCGTCGATCAACACACCCACGCCCAGACCGAGTTGACCGTCCGCGAGGTCGTCGCCCTCGGCCGCATACCGCACCGCCGTATCTGGTCACCGGCGTCGGCCGCCGACGCCCGCGCTGTCACCGAGGCCCTGGAGCGCACCGGGCCGATGGACCGAGCCGCCCAGTCCTGGCACACGCTCTTCGTCGGCGAACGCCAACGCGCCCAGATCGCTCGCGCGTTGGCCCAGGAACCCCGCGAGCTCCTGTTGGACGAGCCGACCAACCACCTCGACATCCAGCACCAGTTGGACCTGCTCGACCTGATCGCCGACCTCGCGGTCACCACCGTGATCGCCCTGCACGACCTCAACCCGCGCCGCGATGTACTGCGACCGCCTGCTCGTCCTCAACACCGGCCGCACGGTCGCCGCGGGCACCCCGACCGAGGTCCTCACCCCCGCCCTCATCAAGGACGTCCACGGCGTCCGCGCCGAGGTCGGCCACGATCCCGGTCATCCCGTGATCCGTTTCCTGCGGCGGGGGAGCGGGGGAGCGTAGTGGGTGACTCCCCTCTTCAACTGACCGAGGCGCAACAGGTGTTGGGCTAGTGGACGGAAAATCCACCGTCCACGAAGACCGACTGCGCGGTGACGTAGGCGGAGGCGCGGCTCGCCAGGAACACCGTCGCTCCCGCGAAGTCCTCGGCAAGGCCGTTGCGTCCGATCAGTGTGCGTGCGGCCAGTGCCGTCACCATCTCCGGGTCGGACGACAGTCGTTCGTTGAGCGGAGTCATGACGAAACCCGGGACCAGGGTGTTGCAGGTGACACCGTGCGGCGACCAGGCCTCGGCCTGTGAACGGGCCAGTGACTCCAAGGCGCCCTTGGAGACCCCGTAGGCGCCGCTCTGTGCGAACGCCCGGTGTGCCTGCTGGGAGGTGATGTGGATGATGCGCCCGAAGCCCCGCTCGGCCATGCCGGGACCGAAGCGTTGGCCCAGGAGGTAGGGCGCCTCCAGGTTCAGGGCCATCGTGGTGTCCCACACGTCCTCGCTCAACTCGCCCGGCGGCGGGCGCAGGTTGATCCCGGCGCTGTTCACGAGGATGTCCGGTTCCCCGAACACCTCGGCTGCCGCTTCTGCCGCCGCCCGGACGCCGTCCCGGGTCCCCAGATCGCCGCTCACCCACGCCGCCCGGCATCCCTCCGCCGTCAACTCGTCGACCGTGGCGGTCAGTTCCGGCTCCTTGCGCGCCACCACGACCACTTCCGCCCCGGCCCGCGCGAGCGCCCCGGCGGCGGCCCGGCCGATGCCGGAACTACCGCCTGTCACGACGGCGACTCGGCCGTCCAGCGAGAACAGTTCGGAGAGGTAGTCGCGAGAGATCATCCCCGCAGCCTAGGCGCCGGGCCCGGGCGGACAAGCCGGACCCCTGTCGGACGTGGGCGGACAGCCCCGCACCCCCTGCCGTATCGGCTCTGAGGGCACGCCCCTCGCACCGGCGGCACCAACTAGGTACCATCGCTGCATGCCATCGTTGAATGTGTCCTTCACCGAAGAGGAACTCAAGGGAGTGCGCGCGGCCGCCGCGGCCGAGGGGAAGAGCCTCAAGCAGTATCTGCACGACCTCGGCGTGCGGGAGATGCAGCGCGGTCAGTTCGTCGCCGGCGCTTCCGTGTGGGCCGAGCGGCTGCGCGGGGAGTTCGACGACGCCTTCCCCGACGAGGTGCCGCCTTCCGAGCGTGACGGGGCCGCGGCCGCCTGATGCACCTGTACATCGACGTCTCCTGGCTGCTCGACGTCCAGGAGGCCGCTCTCGGCCACGAGGACATGTCGGTCTCCGACTACTCCGCGCTCGTGGCCGCCGTATCCCGTCACAAGACCAAGCTGCCGACACTCGCCGCGGCCGATCCGGACGCCGCCTGGCGGGCTGCCGCGCTCATGCACACCATCGTGCGCCTGGAGCCGCTGCCGCACCGCAACAGCCTCTACGCCGCGTTCGTCGCCGCCCAGTACATGGGCCAGTCCGGCGAAGGCATCGACCCGCCCTACGGGGCTATCTCCGACCTCGTCCGCAAGATCCGCGACACCCGCGTCGGTGTCCTCGCCGTCGCCGACCAGCTGCGCTCCTGGAAGGTCTGACCTGCGCAGAGCCGGTACGGGGTCGGGCACGGCTCCCCGAACGGGCGGCCGTGTCCCTGCGTAGGCTGTCTCCGTGTCCACCGCCCGTCTGCGCCGCGTCGCCGTCCTCGTACTCGAAGGCGCCAAGCCGCTCGACGTCGGAATCCCCGCGCAGGTGTTCACGACGCGGGCGAGCATGCCGTACGAGGTGCGGTTGTGCGGTGCGGCGCCGGGGCTGGTGACCGGGGGCGACGGGCTGTCGTACCACGTCGCCGACGGTCTCGACGCGGTGACCTGGGCCGACATCGTGTTCCTGCCCGGCTACCGGTTCCCGGACCGGGAGGACCAGCCGCAGGGTGTCCTGGACGCGCTGATCGCCGCGCACGACCGGGGGGCGCGGCTCGCCGCGATCTCGACCGGTGCCTTCGCGCTCGCCGCCACGGGGCTGCTCGACGGCAAGCGCGCCACGACGCACTGGCACTACACGCGGGCGCTCGCGACGAAGTACCCGCTGGTCCAGGTCGACGAGAACGTCCTGTTCGTCGACGAGGGCAGCGTGCTGACCTCGGCGGGCGCAGCGTCGGGGATCGACCTGTGCCTGCACATCCTGCGCGGCGACCTCGGGGTGGCCGCGTCCAACCACGCGGCCCGGCGCCTGGTCGCGGCCCCCTACCGCAGCGGCGGCCAGGCGCAGTACGTGCCGCGCAGCGTGCCCGAGCCCCTCGGTGAACGGTTCGCCGCCACCCGTGAGTGGGCGCTGCACCGGCTCGGCGAGCCCCTCACCCTGGAGACGCTGGCCCGGCAGGCGGCGGTCTCACCGCGCACCTTCTCGCGGCGCTTCGTCGACGAGACCGGCTACACGCCGATGCAGTGGGTCATGCGCGCCCGCATCGACATGGCCCGCGAGCTGCTCGAACGGTCCGAGCGCGGCGTCGAGCAGATCGCCGCCGACGTCGGTCTCGGCACCGGCGCGAACCTCCGGCTGCACTTCCACCGCCTCCTCGGTACGACACCGAGCGAGTACCGGCGGACCTTCGCGCAGGGGGAGTAGCCCCGCCCTCGCCCTGTTCCGTGGGGTGGCGAAATCCTTTTGAACCATGGCGATCACGCCACTGTCCGCGACGATTGCCGCGCGCGAGCCTGGTGGGGAACCGAAGGGACTTACCTCATGACTCGCATTGCCATCAATGGATTCGGCCGCATCGGACGCAATGTGCTGCGCGCCCTGCTCGAACGCGACAGCGACCTGGAGGTCGTTGCCGTCAACGACCTGACGGAGCCGGCCACTTTGGCGCGGCTGCTCGCCTTCGACACGACGTCCGGCCGGCTCGGTCGCCCCGTGACCGTCGACGGGGACACCCTTGTCGTCGACGGCCGGCGCATCAAGGTCCTCGCCGAGCGGGAACCGGCGGACCTGCCCTGGACCGAGCTCGACGTCGACCTTGTGCTGGAGGCCACGGGCCGTTTCACGTCCGCCAAGGCGGCCCGCGCCCACCTCGACGCGGGCGCGCGGAAGGTACTCGTCAGCGCGCCCTCGGACGGGGCCGACGTCACGCTCGCGTTCGGGGTCAACAACGACGCCTACGACCCGGCCACGCACACGATCGTCTCGAACGCCTCCTGCACGACCAACGCGCTGGCCCCGCTCGCCGCGGTGCTCGACGAACTCGCCGGTATCGAGCACGGCTTCATGACCACGGTGCACGCCTACACGCAGGAGCAGAACCTGCAGGACGGCCCGCACCGCGATGCCCGGCGTGCCCGGGCCGCCGCGGTCAACATCGTTCCGACCACGACGGGCGCCGCCAAGGCAATCGGGCATGTACTGCCGAACCTGGAGGGCAAGTTGTCAGGCGACTCGATCCGTGTGCCCGTGCCGGTGGGCTCGATCGTCGAACTCAACACCACCGTCTCCCGCGACGTGACCCGCGAGGACGTGCTGGCGGCCTACCGCACCGCGGCCGAGGGCCCCCTCGCGGGCGTGCTCGAATACTCCGACGACCCGCTGGTCTCCTCCGACATCACGGGCAACCCTGCCTCGTCGATCTTCGACTCCGCGCTCACCCGCGTCGACGGCCGCCATGTGAAGGTCGTCGCCTGGTACGACAACGAGTGGGGCTTCTCCAACCGTGTGATCGACACGCTCGAACTCCTCGCCGCGGGCTGACCTGCCGCGCAGCTGAGTTGATCGCCGGGGCTGGGGGACTTGTGGGTGCCGTACTGTCTGGCCATGCCCGTGCCGCCAAGCCTCCTAATGCCCCCTGTGCCCCGCCGAGCCCGTCAACTCGGGCTCGGCGTCGGTGACTTGCCCACGGGTACGCACAACGCGATCACGGACGTGCCCGGCATCCGCGTCGGACACACGACACTGATCCGCCCGCCGCGCGTGCACAGCGGCGTCACCGCGATCGTGCCCGACGGAGTGGGTCCCGGCAGTCCGTTGCCCGCCGGGGTGTTCGCGGGCAACGGCTACGGCAAGTTCCTCGGCACCACACAGATCGCCGAACTCGGCGCACTCGAGACCCCCGTGCTGCTCACCTCGACCCTGTCCGCCTTCCGGGTCGCGGACGCCCTGGTCGGCTGGATCCTGGAACGGCCCGAGGGCGCCGACGCACGGAGCGTGAATCCGGTGGTGGGGGAGTGCAACGACGGACTCCTGTCCGACATCCGGTCGCGTCCCGTCCGGGAGGATCACGTCCGCGCCGCACTTGAGTCCGCGTCCGCAGGGCCGGTCGCCGAGGGGTCGGTGGGCGCGGGCACCGGGATGACCGCGCTCGGCTTCAAGGCCGGCATCGGCACCTCGTCGCGCCGCGTGCCGGTCGCGGGCCAGGAGGCCACGCTCGGGGTACTGGTGCAGGCCAACTTCGGTGGAACGCTACGGGTGTTGGGCCGTACGGTCACGCCTGCCGACGTGGGCGTCCCCGCCGAGGATTCCGCTCCCGGCCCGGAGACGGGCTCCTGCATGATCGTGACCGCCACCGACACGCCGCTGGACGCCCGCCAGTTGACCCGGCTCGCCCGCCGCTCCGTGTACGCGCTGGCCCGGGTCGGCGCCGGTTACGGCAACGGCAGCGGCGACTACGGCCTCGCCCTGGGCACCCATTTCCTGGGCACGCCCGCCGGGCCTGCGGTGGTGCCCGATGCCGGGCTCGATCCTCTGTTCAGCGCGGTGCTGGACGCCGTAGAAGAGGCGGTTCTCAATTCGCTGTTGACCGCGACCCGGGTCACGGGGCCGGGCGGGCATACGAGGTATCCGCTGCCTGCGGCGCAGCTTCTTGCCCTGTTGGGGTGATCGTTCCCGGCCTAGACGTCGCGCTGGTACCAAGTGCCTTGCTTGCCACCGAGGTTGGACGGGTGGGCGGGGCCGTCCGGGCTGAAGCCGGCCTTGGTCAGCACCTTTTGGGACGCGATGTTCTGGTGGGAGGTGGCCGCTCTGAGCGTGCGCAGGCCGTGTCGTGAGGCCGCCAGTCGGCAGAGTTCTCCGACGGTCGCGGTCGCCACGCCGCGGCCGGTGACGTGCTGCGCCACCCGGTAGCCGAGTACCGCGGTGTCTCCCTCGATGATGTCGAACAGGTTGAATCTGCCGAGGACCGAGCCGTCCTCGGCGACGAGCACGTAGAAGGCGCAGACGCCGGCCTCCTGCTCGGCCAGCAGCGCGTCGTAGCGGGCGGTGAACTCGTCGAAGTAGGCGTCGCCGCGGTCGGAGATCGAGGTGGCGAAGTAGGCGCGGTTCGCCGACTCGAAGGCCAGGACCGCCGGGGCGTGGTCGGCACGGAGTCGCTGTAGTTCGGGCATGTTCCGGACCTGTTCGGGGAGTTGGTTATTTTCTGACGAGGAAGCGTGTGCCGTCCGAGTACAGATAGCTCGCGTACATGCGCTCGGTGGGCTCCTGGCCCGTCCAGGTCAGTCCCTCGGTCAACCAGCGCACCACGCCGGGATCGACCGGGCGGATCTCGCCGGAATCGAAGGTGTGATGGCGCTGCGGGCATTCGACTTCGCTGGGCATGCGGGCCATTGAAGCCCGTCAGCCCCTTGAGCCACATCGGCCTGAGGTCGTAAGGGATGCCCGGATGGTTCTACGGGATGTCCTCTAGCGCGTAAGTGGCGCACTCGGTGTGGTCAGTTCGGTCGCCGGAGCGGCAGGATCACCGCGGAGGGGTGGGCCGGGGAGTGGAGTACTTGCTGGTCGGCGGCGCGGAGGGTGGTGGCGGTCGCCCGTGGTTCACCGGTGCCGAGGTTGCGGTTGCAGCGGGGGAAGGCGCCGCTGGAGACCTGGACGCGGATGCGGTGGCCGCACTTGAAAAGGTAGGCCGTCGGCCACAGTCGGACCGTCGCGCAGGTCGTCTCGTCGGCGTCGGTGAGGCTGATCAGACCGTCGCAGACGTTCGTGGAGCGCCCCTCCTCGTCGACGTCGCAGAGACGGACGAACACGTCGGCGTACGGCAGGCTGGAGCGGAAGAAGATCTCGGCGCTCACCTCGCCGATGACCTCGACGTCCGTGTCCAGGGCGGGAGTTGTGTAGGTGAGGACGTCCGGGCGGGCCTCCAGATCGGTGTTGTCGACGCGGCCCGACTTGACGACCGCCATGCGGACGCCACCGACGGCGGGGGTGGGGTCGGCCGGGTCGTAGTGGTACGTGTCCGGGGCGGACTCGTCCGGTGGGTCGGCGGCCAGGACGCCGGCGGGGTGGAGGTGGAGGCGCTGCGGGTCGTAGCCCGGCGGAGGCCAGGACGGGAAGTCGCGCCAGGTGTCCTCGCCCATCACGAACAGGCGCACCGGGGCGCGGTCGGACGGCTTCTCGCCGCGGGCGTGGGCCAGACCGAAGTCGAGGGCCTCGGCGGTCGCCGTCGCGCCGACGCCCATGGAGATGTGCGCCCACGGGCCGACGGTGAGTCGCGCCTCCCGCCCCGCGCCCTGCAGTGCCTGGTAGTCGCGGAGTTGGCCAGGCAGGAAGATGTCGTACCAGCCGCCGATCGTGCTGACCGGCACGGTGAGGTCGGCGACCCGGGAGCTGTGGTCGAGCACGGACCAGAACGGTGAGTCGGCGTCGTGGTCGAGGGTGTTCTGGAAGTAGTCGGAGCGGCGTCCGATGGCGGCGGTGTCGGCCTCGTTCAGCGGCAACGTGTACCAGGCGCGGTGCTCCTTCCGAATACGGAGTACCTGGTGGAGCGTGGCTCCCCGCCGTTCCTGGCCCGCGACCTGGAGGCCCCAGCCGAAGGTCGCCTCCAGGGAGAACGACTCCTTGCGGAGGAACTCCAGAGTGAAGGCGGATTCGGAGACCGAGGGGATCAACGCCTTCACCTGCGGCGGCAGTTGGCCGGCCACGGACCACTGGGCGAAACCCAGGTAGCTGCCGCCGTAGAGCAACCGCCTCGCCGCACCAAGGCTGCTCGACGAGCCACTCCAGGGTGTCGAGACCGTCCTCGCGTTCGCGGCGCAAGGGGTCGAAGTCGCCGCCGGAGCCGAAGGTGCCGCGCGTGCTCTGGATCAGGACCTGGAACCCTCGTTCGGCCAGGGGCCTGGCCACTTGCGCGGCGATCATGCCCGTCCTGCCGTACGGGATGCGGATGAGCGCGGTCGGCAGGTCGGCGGAGCCGGACTTCGGGGTCCAGCGGTCGGCCAGCAGGACGGCTCCGTCGCGCATCGGCACCCGCAGATCGCTCTCGACGGTGAGATCTCTGGTCGAGGGCGGGGGCAGGTGCAGCAGGCGCTGGATGAGATGACTGCTGAGGTTCATCGGGCGTGGTCTCCGTCTGGCGGACCTTGGTGACTGAAGGTGAGGGTGGACGCCAGGCGGAGCAGACGGTTCGTCAGCTCCTCGGGGTCGAGGGGGTCCGTGCCCTTGATCACCCAGTTGTTCACGAGGGTGGCCGCGCCGCCCGCGATGAACTCCGACAGGTCGTCCGCCGTCCGCTGGTCCAGCTCGCCGAACAGCTTCCGGACGGCCGGCCTGTTGAGGGAGCTGAAGAGTCTGTTGAGCGTGCTGGTCATGGCGAAGGCGCAGGAGCCGGTCAGCATCGGGCGGTAGAAGTCGCGGTGCGCCGCGAAGTGCTGCGCCAGCGCCGCCACCCCCTCGGAGGCGTCGCCACCGTCTGCGGCCCGGGGGAGCAGCTCTCGTCTCACCAGGTCGATCGCGGCTTCCGTCAGGAGGGTGTCGCGGTCTCCGAACTGCAGGTAGACGAGGCGGCGGCTGACGTCCGCGGCCTCGGCGAGATCGGTGACCGGGATGTCCGTGGTACCGCGCTCGGACACGAGGCGCACCGCGGCCGCCATCAGGGCCGCACGGGAGCGCCGGACCCTTCTGTCCTGGGTGCCGGATTCCTGGATCGGGTCGAGCTGCATGCGGTTACGTTATGCAGATGAGAATAAATGCACATGTGTGCATTTTCTCTGGGGTGGGCTACGGACCTCGTAGCGGGCTCCCATCTGCCGGACAGTTCCAGTCGGTCATTCGGCCCCTCCTGTGATGCGGCCGGGCGGCGACACGTTGACACATTCCGATATAGGCATACGATGGCGCCATGGCACGAGCGGCGACGACCTCGGACGCGTTCAACGCGATCGCCGAACCGCAGCGGCGGGAGATCCTGCTGCTGTTGCGGAGCGGCGAGCGGCCGGTGACCGACCTGGCGCGGGACCTGGGGATGACCCAGCCGCAGGCGTCCAAGCACCTGCGGGTCCTCCGGGAAGTCGGGCTCGTGCGGGTGCGCGGGGCGGGCAAGCAGCGGCTGTACGACCTGGACGCCCGCGGGCTGCGGCCGGTCCACGAGTGGGTGGGCGGCTTCGAGCGGTTCTGGAGTGAGAGCTTCGACCGGCTGGATGAGTACGTGCAGGACCTGAAACAGGCAAGACGGGAGGAACTACCGGATGGCGACGACCAGTAGCGGCGGCGAGCCCGAACACGCGACCGTGGATCGCGAGATCGTGATGTCCCGGGTCATCGGCGCACCACGGGAGCTGGTGTTCGAGGCGTTCACGCGAGTCCGGCACCTGTCGCGGTGGTGGGGACCGGAGGGTTTCACGACCACGACGCGGTCCTTCGACTTCCGCGTCGGCGGGGCCTGGGACTTCGTGATGCACGGGCCGGACGGGACGGACTACCAGGAGTGGATCACCTGGCGGGAGATCGTCCCGCCGGAGCGGATCGCCCTGCTGCACGGCGAGTCCCGCGACGACCCGAACGCCTTCGAGTCGGTCCTGGCCTTCGAGCCGGCCGGCGACGAGACCCGGATCGTGATGCGCACGGTGTTCCCCACCAAGGAACTCCGCGATGAAGCCGTGGAGAAGTACCACGCGATCGAGGGCGGCGAGCAGACGCTGAGCAACCTGGCGGCCTACGTCGCCGAACTCACCTGGAACGGGACCACCCAGACCGAGACCACCCAGACCCAGACCACACCGAAGGGAGCGGAGGACTGATGGCCGGAAAGGTGTTCTTCAGCGTGACGATGTCGCTCGACGGCTTCATGGCGCCGGAGGCCGTGCCCGTCGAGGACGTCTTCTCGCCCGAAGGCCAGAACGACCCGAGGGTCCGGCGCTGGATGGCGAAGTGGTCGGAGCTGCAGGCGTGGGTGTTTCCGCTGCGGTTCTTCCGGCAGAACCTGAAGCTGGGCGAGGGCGGCGAGGAAGGACTCGACAACGACATCGCACGGGCGACGTACGAGCGCACCGGCGCGAGCGTCATGGGCAAGCGCATGTTCGACGGCGGCGAGCTGGCATGGCCGGAGGAGGCGCCGTTCCACACCCCGGTGTTCGTCGTCACCCACACCAGGCGTGACCCGTGGGAGCGGCCGGGCGGCACCACCTTCCACTTCGTCAACGACGGCATCGAGAGCGCGCTGCTCCAGGCCCGCGAGGCCGCAGGCGACCGCGATGTGCGCATCGCCGGCGGCGCCGAGACGATCCAGGAGTACCTGGACAACGGCCTGATCGACGAGTTCTCGATCACGCTCGCGCCCGTGCTGTTCGGCACCGGCATCCGCCTGTTCGACCGCGTGGACCCCGCCCGCCTCGCGCTGAACCAGGCTCGCACGGACGCATCGTCCCGGGTGACCCACCTGACCTACACCGCCGCGAAACGCTAGCCCGCGTTCCCGAAGCGTGCGGTGCCGGCGTGTCACCGCAGGGCGAGGTGCCGGTCGGTCAGGTCAGCTCGTCCGTCAGGTCGCCGCGGAAAGGGGAATCTCGCGGCGTGCACGTCGAAAGGGGTCAACCGGAGCCGCCGCCATGGTGACCCCGGCCTGCACGACCGGCCCTCAACCCCCACACCATCACCCACGAACCGGCCGAGCTGGACTTCCGCATCAACCGGCGCACCGTCACCCCTCACCACCCCTTGCCTCACCACCTCGCACCTCCCCCCGCAGACAAGGAGAGCCCCATGACCGTGACCAGCGTGAGCGAGGCCGCCAAAGCAGTGGTCCGGCGCAATACCGAGGAGGTCCAGGGCGGCGGCGACTACGAGCTGTACGACGAGTTGTTCGCCGACGACTTCGTCGACCACACCCCGCAGCCCGGCCGTAGCCCCGACAAGGCGGGTGCCCTGGAGCTGTACAAGGTGCTGCGGGCCGCGTTCCCCGACTTCCACGCGGTGATCCACTGGCAGGCGGCCGAGGGCAATCTCGTGACCACGTACAAGACTTACCACGGCACGCACGAGGGGGAGTTCTTCGGTATCGCGCCCACCGGCAGGGCGATCCGGTTCGAGACCGTCGACGCCATGCGCGTGGTCGACGGGAGGATCACCGAGCACTGGGGCGTGGCCAACCTCTTCTCCCTCATGGAGCAGTTGGGAGCCGGGCCCGGCGGCTGATGAGCCGCGGATCAGCTCGGCCCCAACCCCGCGTCCCTCGCCAACAGCGCCGCCTGCACCCGGTTCTCGCACCGCAGCTTCGTCAGGATCCGGCTGACGTACGTCTTCACCGTCGCCTCGCTCACATGGATCCGCTCGCCCGCGTCGGCGTTCGACAAGCCCTCGCCCAGCAGCGCGAGCACTTCGAGTTCCCGGGAGCTGAGCGACTGCAGACGTCGGCGCGCCTCCTCGCCGCGCGCCGCCGCCTGTCCCGAGGCGAGCTGGTCGACCACGTGGCGCGTGGCGGCCGGTGACAGATACGCGTCCCCGGCCGCGGCCGCCCGTACCGCCTGGATCAGTTCGGCCGGCGCCGAGTCCTTCAGCAGGAACCCGGCGCCGCCGTGGCTCAGCGCACGCAGCACGTTCTCCCGCTCGCCGAACGTCGTCAGGATCAGCGGACGTACGGCCGGTGCCGCGCGCCGCAGTTCGGCCAGTGCGGACAGTCCGTCCAGCACGGGCATCTGGATGTCGAGCAGGGCCACGTCGACGGCGTGGGCGCGGACCAGGTCGACCGCCTCCCGGCCGTTGGCCGCCTCCGCCACGACGTCGATGTCGTCGGCGGAGGTGAGGATCATCCTGATACCCGCCCGGATGAGCGGTTCGTCATCCGCGACGAGGACTCTGATCACAACTCTCCTGCACGACTTGCGACGGGGACGACGGACGGCCCGCAACTACGACGGACGGCTCATGACTACCACGGACGGCCCATGGTTAGGACGTGGACATGACTACGAGGTGGACATGAAGGCCCGCTTCTCGATGAGTCTGCCGTCCTTGAAGCAGAAGCGGTAGGCAGGCATGTCGTCTCCCTTGTCCGGCCCGTTCCCCGTCGAGAGGTACGACGAGCAGGTCGCTCCCCGCGGTACGGCGGGCGCCTTGTCGTCCAGGGCCGGGGCCAGGAACGACTTGCCGTGCGGCAGCTTGGCCCGTACGGCCGTCTCGGTGTCCCCGACCTTCACCGAGTTGTAGACCGACGGATCGAGCATGAGCCGGTCGGACTCCTTCTCCACCAGGTTGAAGACCAGCACGACGGCAAACACCCCGAGAACCAGGAAGGTCAGCAGTGCGGCGCCGCATCCGATCACGAGGCCCTTCTTCTTGCGTCCCATGGCGATGTCGAACTCCTTCTGCCTGTCCGGCGCACCGGACCAGTCGATGTCCGCACCACCGTCGCCGGGCACTGCCCCCTCGCTCTGCCCCCGGAAGTCGTTCACCGCATCGACGAAGGTCGCTCCGTCCGGCCCCGAGTCCGCCGGCCACCGGCCGCTCTCCGACGCGCGCGGCGACCGGGGACCGTAGGGCAGGACGCCCGCGATGCGGAACCCGCCGTCCGCCGCGGGCCCCGCATGCACCATGCCGCCGACCAGCCGGGCCCGTTCCTGAAGCCCCGTCAGCCCCTGCCCGCCGCTCACCACGGGCCGCCGTACGGCTGAAGTCGTCACGGGTACCGGCCCGTTGGCGACCTCGACGACCAAGGAGTCCGGCTCGTAGCGCAGTTCGACGGCGATCGAGGCGCCCTGCGCGTGCTTCAGGGCGTTGGTCAGCGCCTCCTGCACGATCCGGAACGCGGCGTGGTCGGCGGCGGGAGCCAGCGGACGTGCCTGGCCCGTGCGCCGCAGCGCTACGACCGTCCGCGCGCCCCGCGATGCGTCCACCAGGCCGTCGATCCCCGCCACACCCCGGGACTGGGGCTCCAACTCGCCCTCGTGCTCCCGCACTTGATCGGGTGTGCCGTCACGCAGGATGCCGACCGCCTCCCGCAGTTCGTGCATCGCGGACACGGACGCGTCCCGCAGCACGCCCACCACCTCACGCTGCCCGCCGGTCAGGTCCCGGTCGACCTCCAACGCGCCCGTGTGGACGGCGATCAGCGCCAGTTGGTGGCCGAGGCTGTCGTGCATGTCCTGCGCTATGCGCTGCCGCTCCCGCAGCCGCGCGTGGGACGCGATCATCTCGCGCTCGCGCAGCAGTTGGGCGTTGTGCTCGTGCAACGCGTGCAGGAGCGTGCGGCGTTGGGCGCGGTTGCGACTGGCCAGGCCGGGCACGACCGTCGTCGCCAGGAACGCGAGCGTGGTGAACACCAGTGTCTGCAGGGCGGACAGCGGCTGCGTGGGATGGCGGACGGACAGCCCCACGAAGAGGACGTACGTGGTGGTGCACAGCGCGAGTGCCCGCCGCGGCGCCTCGATCCTGGCCCCCGCCGACCAGCTCACCACCATCAGCACGATCCCGAAACCACTGAGCAGACCGCCGAGCGTGCCGGTGACGACCAGGACGCTCGCCGGGAAGAACCGCCGTAGCGGCGAGAGCACCGCGGCCGCCACCGCCGCGACGGTCATCCGCAGCGCGCCGTCGCCCGTCTGGCTCACCGCCATGCCCAGGGCCAGGACGACGGCAAGCACCGTCTCGCCGACGATCCGCCGCCGGGACCACATGCGTGCCGCGCCCAGCCGGCTCCGGACATCGAGGGCCATCGTCTTCACGTTCACGCGCCAACGGTATGCACCAACGCCCGCGCGCACAGCATCCGTTCGTCGCATCCACGAACGACGAAAGTCGTACGGTCCGAGCGTCACGCGGGCTCGCCCACGCGCTGTTCCCGGGTCCGACAGCCGCCGTTCTTGAAGGACTTGACTGGCACTGGACCCTGTACTGGTCGAAGTCGGGCAGATTCATGGTGTCTCCGCTGACCATGGCCCAATTCCCGTCGGAGACAACGCTCTTGATGCCATAGCTGTTCATGCACTGCACCATGGCCCGGACGCGGTCGCTGTAGCGCGGATTCTTCGCCGGATCCATCTCCACCGGCTGCAACGGGTACTTCAACTGGCAGGCCTTGAGCGCGGGGCTGATGGCCGGAGCCTTCGTGCCGGCCGGCACACCGTGTTCCTCAAGACAGTGAGTCCAGGCGTCCCAGAGCCTGTTGAAGTCTTCCTGGTTGTCGTCGACACGGATCCGTACGTGTCCGGCGTCCGGATCGGCAGTTCCGCTCCGGCACGGGTAGAGGGGATGGCGGTGGAGGAGGACATGGCGTCAACGTGCCGTCCACGTATGAAGATCCTGTCAGCGACCGATCAGCGTCCTGTCTGACCGTCCGCCCGTCGTGCGGCACCTCATTCCGGACGGCGCGCATCGGCAACTACTTCTGTCCCGACGCTGTACGGGCATCCGGTGTTCGAGATAGCGTCACCACGCAGCTGCCGAGTGAAACGATTCAATCCATTGCGCTCAAGGGGACAGCATGGCGTCGAACAGCACACCGGACAAAGGCATTTCCCGTCGCGTAGCTCTGGCCGCAGCCGGCACTGTCGGACTCACCGCGGTGTCCCTCTCCACCGGACTCGCCTCGGCGGAGGCGCTCCCCGCCGAGGAAGCCTCCGCTTCCCTCACCGGCAACTCGTCGCGTCGGTCCGGCGGTTGGCACCGCTACGTCCAGGGGCCCTCCTCACGCACGGTCCGCCCGGTGCGGATCACCACGTCGACCGGAGACGTGAAGAACCCCGACGCGCTGCTCAAGCCCGGCGGAGCCAGATCCGTCCTGCGGCGCCCGCAGCCCGCGGCGGCGCCGACCTGGCCCACCGGCACCACGGCCGAGGCATCCTCGGCCCACGCGGGCAACAACGGCAACGACGGACAGCCGCGCACCTACGACGCCACCAACGCGATCGACGGAAACCCGGACACCTTCTGGAACGACGACACCCTGAGCGTGTTCCCCGACGTCCTCACCATCACCGCTCCGCAGGTCACATCCCTGCAGGGCATCACGGTGATCTCCAACAGCGACGGCGTGCCGACCGACTACACCGTCGACGTGTGGCGCGACGGCGACTGGCACACCACCGCCACGGTCACCGGCAACGACGCGGTGCAGAAGGCCGTCCCGTTCACGGAGAAGGTCAGCACCGACCGCGTCCGCATCACGGTGACCCACGCGCAGGAGACCTCGCACGGCAACTTCACCCGGATCAACGAGGTCTGGCCCGCACCGGTCGAGCCGATCCCGATCCCGACTGTCACCGTGGACTTCGGCAAGGTCGTGGTCGGATATCCGCAGATCAGGTTCACCTCCGCCTCCGCCAACTCCCCGGGCGTACGCGTCGCGTTCTCCGAGACCCGCCAATTCCTCACCGACCGCTCGGACTTCACCCGCGCCGACCAGGCGGGCGGCGCCGGACAGGGCACGGACCAGTTCGCCGTACCCGCGAAGGGCGCCAACTGGACCGACCACAAAGGCTTCCAGGCCGGCGACAAGGTGTTCGCGGACGGCCTGCACGGATTCCGCTACCTCAAGATCAGCCTCGACGCGCTCGCCTCGGACAGCCCCGCCGCACAGCCCTGGGGGACGGTCGAAATCGACTCCGTGGCCCTGCAGTTCACCGCGTACGTGGGCACACCGAGCACCTACCGCGGCTGGTTCGTGTGCTCCGACGACGAGTTGAATCGTTACTGGTACGGCGCCGCGTACACCAACGAACTGGTCACCGACACCTTCCGCCAGGACGACGTCGACCCCCGTAACGCGTGGAGCGCCACGCTGGAAGGGAAGTTGGTCCTCCAGGACGGTGCCAAGCGCGACCGCGACCCGTACGTCGGCGACCTCGCCGTCTCCGCGCGCACCCTCTACCTGACCCACGACGACGCATCGGCGGCGGCCCGCAACGTCCTGGCCGACCTCGCCGACCACCAGCGTGCCGACGGCTGGATCCCGCCCGCCTCCATCGGCAACTACACCCTGCCCCTCTTCGACTATCCGCTGTACTGGGTCACTTGCAGCTGGGACTACGTCCTCTACACCGGGGACCGCCAGTACGCGACGCGCTACTACCCGACCCTGCTGAAGGTCCTGGACACCTGGTACCCGAGCGTCACGGACGACGCCGGCCTGCTGAGCAAGGGCCTCAACGGCACCGGCGGATACGGCGACTACGCCTTCCTTGGCCGTACGGGCCGCGTCACCTACTACAACGCGCTCTATGTCCAAGCCCTCCAGAACGCGGCCCAGTTGGCCCGCCTGCTGGGGCAGAAGGCCGACGCCACGCGCTGGAGCACGCGGGCCGACAAGGTCGCCCAGGCCGTCAACTCCCTGCTGTGGGACGCCGATTCAGGTGCCTACCTGGACTCCTCGACGGGCGCCGTACGGCACGCCCAGGACGGCAACTCCCTGGCCGTCGTCACCGGTATCGCGAGTGCCGCCCGCGCCACATCGGCGCTCGCCCATCTCGACGCGACCACGAAACGGCCGTACGGGAACGCCTTCATGGACAACGACACCCTCTTCGACCAGGCATCCCAGCGGGTCTACGCCTTCACCTCCTACCCGGAGATCGAGGCCCGCTTCCTGAGCGGTCAGGCCGGGTCCGCGCTCGACCAGATCCGCCGTATGTACGGCTGGATGGACAAGAACGACCCCGGCATCACCCACTGGGAGGGCATCGGCCCGAACGGCTCGCTCTACGAGGACGCCTACACGAGCATGGCCCACGGCTGGTCCACCGGTGTCCTTCCGGCCCTGACCAACAACCTGCTCGGCGCCCGCCCGACTTCACCCGGATACGCCACCTGGGAGGTACGCCCGCAGCCCGCCGACGTCGACTGGGCGACGGGCCAACTCCCCACCCCGCACGGCCCCTTGGGCGTCGAGTGGGAGAACAGCGCACGCGTCTTCCGCCTCACCGTCCACGTGCCCCGGCACACCCAGGGCTCGGTCGCGCTGCCCGGCGACGCACGCGGCCAACGCGTGAGCGTCGGCCGGCGGACGCTCTGGGACGGGCAGCGGGCATCGAGCCGCGACGTGACCGTGGCCGACGGAACGGTCACCGTGTCGGGCCTGGGCCCGGGCGACCACAGTTTCGTGTCCGAACAGCGCGGCGACTGACCTGTCGGTGTAATGCCGAGGGGCGCCCGCTCCGCGCCAGCGCATCAGGATGAACCGTCCCGGGACAGGCCCAGAGCCTCCTTCGAACCGGGGCGGTTCACCCTGCTGTGAGGACTTGGCGCGGGGTCTGTGAACCGGTCGTGTCCTTTGGCCGATTGTGGCGGGTGTTTTGCCGGTCCTTGCGTTGCCCGCCCCACCGCGCCCACCTAGCCTGACCTGCGGACCAAGGGAGGGCTGGCATGCTGAAGACCGTCCGGGAGCAGGCAGCGGGACTCACCAAGGATCAGCGCAACGCCTTCGTCGCCGCCTACTTGGGCTGGGCGATGGACGCCTTCGACTACTTCCTCGTCGTACTCGTCTACAGCGAGATCGCCGACGACTTCCATGTCTCTCTCACCGACATGGCGTTCCTCACCACGGCAACGTTGGTGATGCGACCGGTCGGCGCCCTCCTCTTCGGTCTGTGGGCCGACCGCAAGGGCCGGCGCACCCCGCTCATGGTCGACGTCGCCTTCTACTCGGTCATCGGATTCGCCTGCGCCTTCGCCCCGAACTACACCGTGCTGCTCGTACTGCGCCTGCTCTACGGCATCGGCATGGGCGGCGAGTGGGGCCTGGGCGCGGCGCTCGCCATGGAGAAGATCCCGGCCGAGCGACGCGGCTTCTGGTCGGGCCTGCTGCAGAGCGGCTACTCGCTGGGCTATCTGCTCGCCGCCGTGGCGTTCTTCGTCATCGAACCCGCCTTCGGCTGGCGCGGGTTGTTCGCCTTCAGCCTGGTACCCGCCCTGGTCGCGCTGTGGGTGCGCACCCGGGTGGAGGAGAGCGAGGTGTGGGAGAAGAGCGTCAAGCTCAACCGGACCCCCGCCTACCAGGTGTTCAAGAACCCCGCGGTGCTACGGCGCTTCGTGTACCTCGTGGCGCTGATGACCGCCTTCAACTGGATGTCGCACGGCACCCAGGACATCTACCCGACCTTCGTCAAGAAGGGCCTGGGCCTGTCTCCGGACACCGCGATCGCCATCGCCGTGGTCTACAACATCGGCGCCATCATCGGCGGCATGGTGCTCGGCGCCTATTCGGAGCGGCTGGGACGCCGTCGCACGATCATGATCGCGGCGGCAGCGGGGCTGGTCGTGGTCCCCTTCTTCGTCCTGTCCACCGCCGTGGGCTGGCTGATGCTCTCGTCCTTCCTGATGCAACTGTGCGTACAGGGCGCCTGGGGCGTCATCCCCGCGCACCTGACCGAGATGAGCCCGGACACGATCCGGGGCTTCTATCCCGGCGTCACCTACCAGCTCGGCAACCTGATCGCCGCCCTCAACCTGCCGATCCAGGAGGCCCTCGCCGAACGCCACGGCTATCCGACGGCGATGGCGTGGACAGTGACGCCCGCCTTGGTCCTGGTGATCGTGCTGAGTGCCGTAGGCAAGGAGGCGAAGGGGATCAGGTTCGGCAGCACGGGAACGGAGGCACCGAGCACTGCGGCGGCGGACCCGGTGTAGGCCCGGCGCCCGGTCCGCGAGTTCCACCTACTTCGACGGCGCGTGCGTGGGTCAGCCGGTCGTCGGTCACAGGACCGGTGAACGTGGTCCCGTGGCGACAACCGGCTCCAGCCGGCGCACGCGGGGCCGGTCTCGTCGTAGCAGGGGCCGTTCGACGAGGGCGTACGAGGCGAGGGCGGCGGCGAGCGTGGCGGCGAGGCCGGCGGGGAGCAGGGCGTCACCGTGCACACCGAGGTTGGAGAGCAGCCGGATGACGGGGTAGTGCCACAGGTACATCCCGTAACTGAGGTTGCGCCCGATCCAGGCCATCGTGGACAGCGACAGCAGGCGGGTGGGCCACGACCGGGGGCACAGTTCCAGCGCGGCCACGACGCAGGCGGTCAGCAGGGCGGCGGCCAGGAAGCCGACCGTGTACCAGACGGGATTCCACCCGCTCACCTCGGTGATCGGGATCTGCCAGGCGATCAGCCCGAGCACCGCGAGCGTGGGCCAGCAGAGCCGACCCGCCCAGCGGCGCAGCGACGCCAGGCGGGGATCGTCGGCGCGCAGCCGGGCCAGGACGAGGGCGAGCAGGGCGCCGATGAGGAGTTGGTCGGCGCGGGTGTCGGGGCCGTTGTAGATACGGTGCGCGGCTGAGGGGTCCCAGAGCACCGTCCGCCAGAGGACCGGCAGGACGCAGAGCACCGCGACACAGGCCAGCACGGCTCGCGCCGTCGCGTGCCGCAGCAGGACGAGCAGCAGGAGCGGCCACGCCAGATAGAACTGCTCCTCCACGCCGAGGGACCAGGTGTGGCTGAGGGGCGCGGTGAGATCCGAGTACGTTCCTGAGTCCCCGGCCCGTACGAGATTGACGACCGATCCCGCGGCCAGGACGGCGGCCACCCACGCCCCGCGGAACAACGGCAGCGCGAACGCCACGGACAACAGGGCGGTGACCGCGCACATCACCAGCAGGGCCGGCATCAGCCGCACCCACCGCCGACGGTAGAACGACCACAGCCCGATGCCGCCGGTACGGGCGTACTCGCCGACCAGCAGCCGCGTGATGACGAAGCCACTGATCGTGAAGAACACGTCGACACCGACCGATCCGCCAGGCACGAGATCCGGCTCCACGTGGTACACGATCACCAACACCACCGCGACCGTCCGCAACCCGTCCAGCCCCGCGACCCGCCCACCACCACGCAGTGCCGACGAAAAGCCCCGCCCGCCGCCTCTGCCCCGTTCCGCGGACGCGGGCACGAGCGGCGGCGCCGCCGCCCGCACATCAGGGCTCTGCTCCGTGGCCTCGTCTACCGTGCTCCGATGGAGGGTGCTCATAACGGCGGCGTCTGCCCAGACCTGCCGAGATCACACAAATTCTTATGGGTCGACCGGCCAGAGCTTTCGTGAGGTGTTGACGGGGAGGCCGGCAATCAACCGAGCCAGTACTTAAGTGTGTTCGCCGGAGCCGGCCGGGCCCTTGTCGACGAACGCGACGAGCGGGTGATGGCCGAAGGTCTTCTTCCGGGTCGCGGTGGCGTCCTGTTTCTCGGAGTGTGCGAGGACCGGCACGCCGTCGATGTCCACGGCCACGCTGTCGTCGGCAGCCGGACTGCTTGCCCTGGTCAACTCGCAGGCGCGCGTGCGTACTTCGGCTCGCGCCGTGCGGATCGCGGTGAGCACCCTCGGCCCGGCTGCCGCGAGGGCATCGATGAGCCGGGAGCGGGTCGGATCGGATGCCGGCGGGCCGAGCACGTCGGCTCGGCCCGCGGTATGGCGACATCAGCCAGTCAGGTCCCGCCCAGAGCGACTCCGAGCGCGATACCCGGCAGAACCTCGCCCCGGTCGTGCACCGTCCAGACCCACCCACGAAAGCCCGAGGTTAGCGCGGGTGAATCTGCGGGTTGAGGACCGTGTTGTCTCAGTGGCCGAAGAGGTGGAGCCGCCTACCGCGTTGTCGGCGCGGTGCGGACGTGGGCGCTGCCGGGGGCGCCTGGTCGGTGGGGGCGGACGGCTGGGGACCTGCGTTCGTCCGGCCCTCCGAGAGCCGTGCGGCCATCACATCGCGCTCGTTGCGTATCCGTGTCCTTCGGTTGCGCCGATGTGCGGCGCCACCGGCAGCTATCCACAAGCCCAGCGAGAAGATCAGGGCCAGGGCGAGACCCGCGCAGAAAATCGCGAGGGTACTCATCGTGGCGATGTCGTTGCCCAGTACGGACACCGTGTAGTGGGGACCGCCGCCGAGGTTGTCGGAGATCGCCAGCCCCGTGAAGGCGGCGGTCGCGGCCAGCAGAAGAAGTCCGAGGAACAACATGCCGGGTCACCTCCAGGTCTCTGTCGAGCGGCTACCCGCGTTGGACCGCCCCTAACGTCCGCCGGTCTCAGGGGACCCCGATCCGCTGCTGCATGGACCTGTCCCCGCCCGCCCCGCGCGCCTGCTGCAAGCCGAGCGGCAGTCCGGACCGCCGGTGCTGAGCAGGTCGTCCGTCCGGTGCTCCGGCGGGCCTCGCACACCAGCACTGGTTCGGCCGCGTCGTTCGGTGCGCCTCTCCGCGTAGGAGAAAGGGGGAGACGACCCCCCGC
This sequence comes from Streptomyces sp. NPDC058469, assembly GCF_042721125.1. Classification (NCBI taxonomy): domain Bacteria; kingdom Bacillati; phylum Actinomycetota; class Actinomycetes; order Kitasatosporales; family Streptomycetaceae; genus Streptomyces; species Streptomyces sp. NPDC058469. The sequence goes on along the minus strand of NZ_JBHXME010000075.1, from coordinate 22,653 downwards.
CTCCTACGCGTACCGCCTTCCATTGCTTCCCCTCACGTGAGCGCCTCGTGCGTCGGCCGGGCCACGGCCGGGATGACGCCGCCGGCCAGAACGGCCTGCCGTTGCCGGGTGGAGAGGTGGTGGTGCACGCGGTATTCCTGGGAACGGGTCTTGTTGCGGACGGTAAGGGTCGGCGGGGCATCGGCGGTGAGCGCGGTGTGCAGGTCCTCGATGCGGAGCCGGTCGCCGGACGTGATGCGGTCGTGGTCGGCGGGGTCGTCGAACTCCAGCGGGAGGACGCCGAAGTTGGCGAGGTTCTGCCAGTGGATACGGGCGTACGATTTCGCGATCACGGCGTGCAGCCCGAGGTGGCGCAGGGTGAGCGCCGCGTGTTCGCGCGAGGAGCCCTGGCCCCAGTTCTCGCCGGCGACGATGATGTGGCCGCCGTGCTCGCGGAGTTCGGCGGCGCGGCCGGGGTAGTCCGGATCGAGTCGGGTGAGGGTGAACCCGGCGAGTTTGGGGAGGTTGGAGCGGTACGGCAGGACCCTGGCTCCGGCGGGGGAGATCTCGTCGGTGGAGACGTCGTCGTCGGCCTTCAGCAGGACCGGCGCGTCGAGGGTGTCCGGCAGGGGATCGAGGTCGGGCAGCGCGGAGATGTTGGGCCCGCGTTCCAGTCGTACGGTCATGGCCTCATCGGGTGGCGGTGGTGGCTCCAGCATGGCGGTGTTGACCTGGGCCTGCTCGGGCAGGTCCAGTCGCGGATACGGCACCTCGTGCTCGGCGGCCCAGTCGCGCGGGTCGGTGATGGTGCCGGTGAGCGCGGAGGCGGTGGCGGTCTCCGGGGAACAGAGCCAGATCGCGTCGTCCTCGGTACCGGAGCGGCCGGGGAAGTTGCGGGGGAAGGTGCGCAGGGAGTTGTGGCCGACGGCGGGGGCCTGGCCCATGCCGATGCAGCCCAGGCAGCCGGACTGGTGCAGCCGTGCACCGGCCGCGATCAGGTCGAAGGTCGCGCCGCTGCGGGTGAGGTCCTGGAGGATCTCCCGGGAGGTGGGGTTGACGTCGAAGCTCACTCCGGGGGCGGTCTGCCGGTCCTGGACCATGGCGGCGGCGATGGCGAAGTCGCGCAGGCCGGGGTTGGCCGACGAACCGATCACCGCCTGACCGATCGGCTCGCCCGCCACTTCCCGCACCGGGACGACGTTGCCCGGGGATGTGGGCCTGGCGATCAGCGGCTGGATAGCGGAGAGGTCGATCTCCTCATCGAGGTCGTAGCGTGCGTCGGACGCGGCGGCGACCTCGCGGAAGTCGTCCTCGCGGCCCCCGGCACGCAGGAAGTCACGCACGGCGTCGTCGGCGGGGAAAACGCTGGTGGTGGCGCCGAGTTCGGCGCCCATGTTGGCGATGACGTGCCGGTCCATCGCGCTCAGGTGGGCCAGCCCCGGTCCGTGGTACTCCAGGACGCGGCCCACCCCGCCCTTGACCCCGTGACGCCGCAGCAGCTCCAGGATCACGTCCTTGGCGCTGACCCAGTCGGGCAGGGCGCCGGTCAGGCGGATGCCCCAGATCTGCGGCATCCGCACGTACAGCGGCCGTCCGGCCATGGCCAGGGCGACCTCCAGGCCGCCGACACCGATGGCCAGCATGCCGAGGGAACCCGCGGCGCAGGTGTGCGAGTCGGAGCCGGCCAGGCTCCGGCCCGGGACGCCGAAGTGCTGCATGTGGGTGGGGTGCGAGACGCCGTTGCCGGGCTTGGAGTACCAGATGCCGTAACGGCGGGCGGCCGAGCGGAGGAAGGCGTGGTCCTCGGCGTTGCGTTCGTCGGCCTGGAGGATGTTGTGGTCGACGTACTGCACGCTGACCTCGGTGCGCACCCGGTCCAGTCCCAGCGCCTCCACCTCCTGCATGACCAGGGTCCCGGTGGCGTCCTGCGCGAGGGTCTGGTCGATGCGCAGACCGATCTCCTCACCGGGCACCGCACGCCCCTCGACCAGATGTTCCTCGATGAGCCGGTGCGCCACCGTGCCGCCGGAGTTCTGCCGCGCAGCCATCTCCCGATACCTCCTGCCGGAATGTCGGACCGTACTTCTCGGACGAACTCCGACTACCCGGCACCACGCGTCCGTCACGTCCCTCGACGCGGACTGATCGCGCCCGCCACCGCGACTCCGCCGACGTGCCGAGGGTCCTGCGGGGCAGGCAACTGCCGGACCGGAAGCGGTTTTGCGCCGCCGGTGCCGGCTGCGCGGGGGCATGCAGCTACTCCGCCGATCCGGGAGGTGCTGTCTCATGACCCGGATACCGACCGGGGCCAGGGTCACCGCGGGTGGGCAGGAACCCATTGCGGCTGCGGCTGCTGTTGTCCGGGGTCTTCCTGCCGTTCTTTGCCGTGGCGGCCGTGCTGTTCGGCGTGTGGGCTGGCGGTTCCGGTCCCGGTGTCCTGGCCACCGTCGCCGCGGTGTGCGGTGTACTCGCGCCGGCGGCCGCACTGGACGCGCGCGTCGTGGCACGTCGCCTGCGGCGCGAGGGGAGGGGCCGCCGCGGCTGAGACCGATCGGCCGCCGGCATCCGGGACTGCCCCGGGCGGACCCGGGTGTTGCTCGCATCCGCTGAGCACGCTGCCCGCGGGGGCGGCCGAACTGCGCGAGTCGCGGCCGGACCGTGGTCTGGCCGCGAACCGGGGAACCCGCGACGGGACTGCCGTGGGCCCTGTTCCGCGACCGGTTGCGTGCGCCCATCGGCATGGGACGACTCCGGCCGGGCCGATACCGGTTGAACGGAAAGGAGACGCACATGCTTGATCGAACACCGGGGGCATCGGCCTGTCGTGCCGGATTCGACGTACTCATCGACCGGGAGACCGCGCTGACAGTCCGCGAGCAGATCGGCACCCACCAGGCCGACTGGCTCCAGGCCTGCCCGCTGTGGGACCAGGTCACCGCCTCCGACCCGGACCTCTTCAACCAGGGCCTGCCGGCCTGCGCGGGCGGCCGCGGACGGACGACCGACGCGTCAGGCAGCCTCGTACTCGTGCGCCCGACCACCTTTCCACTCCACCCACACCGGATCGTCGAGGACGTCATCACCGAACGCCAGACCGGCGCGGCGCAGGAACTCCACGACGTCCTGGTCGGAATGGGCCAGGCCGACCGTCTCACTGCGCACGACGACCTGACGACCACCGGTCTTGAGCGGCTGGTGCACGACTATCGGCGCCGTTGTCATGGCTCCAGCCTGTGGCAGTAAGACTTCGAATGCCAAATTGGATCCGGCCCGGAAGGCGAGCCACGCGCACCGGTGCCACTACCTGTTCCAAGGTCGTGGTGATCTGTCGCGGCGAAGGTTTCGTGCCGATCCCCGAAAGCGGGGTGTGTGGTCGGAAGTGATTCCTGAAACACCTGAAGAACCGCGCCCCCAGCGGGACGCCGTTGACTGGTCGGTGTGAAGTTCCGCAACGACGTCGTCAGAGGACGTCGTAGGTCAGGTGCGTCGCGGTCGATGTCGAGGTCACGCTCCGCTGCACCAGCGTGCGTGGCGCTCCGCCGGTGAACAGTGGCGTCCCGGCACCCAGCACGACGGGCGCGAGATGCAGGCTCAGCACGTCGACCAGCCCGGCGTCGAGCGCCGAGCCGATCGTGGCGCCGCCGCCCCTGAGGACGACGTCCAGATCCCTGCCGCTCTCCGACGACGCCGCCTCGGCGCGCTCGCGCGCAGGGTGACGGCGTCGGGCAGGCCGGTGGTGACGAACGTCCAGTCGAGGTCCGTGAGCCGCACCGACTCTGGCGGCGAGCTCGTCACGACGACGAACGCGATGGCCGTCGGCGGCTTCATGTGGGACGCGCCGGACACCCCGAAGAACGTGCGGGGGTTCGGCCGCAGCGGGTCCGGCGACCGTGCCTCGGCATTCCCGCAGGTGAGAGTGGTGACCTGGAGCGAGTGCGACTCGCACGCGGTGGTCGGTGCCCGGCTCGGGGCCCGCGGGGGCAAGGGCAGCGGCGAGCAGAGCCTGGCGAAGGCCCTGTACCGGCAGTTGGACGAGGACATGCTGCTGATCGCCGACCGCAGCTTCTACAACTTCGCCGACTGGTGCACCGCCGCTGACACCGAAGCGGCCCTGCTGTGGCGGGTGACGTCGGACCTGGCCCTGACCGCGCTGCAGTCCTACCCGGACGGCTCGTCCCTGTCGGCGCTGGTCGACCCGCAGATCAAGGCCGCCGTGGGGGGACGCCGAGGCCGGGGGAGTTCTTGTACTCGCGTGCGGTGCGTGTTCTGGGTCGGGTGGCGTGGTAGGCGCGTAATGCGAGTTGGCCGGGCGGTCGAGAACCATGGACCGTGTCCGGGTCTCACCGGCCGTAGGCCCTCCGGATTCCGTTGTCGCGACTCGACGGCGCGCTCCCGGCGTCGCACGCTGGAGACATGGCAGAGGTGCCGATAGTGGTGCACCCGGCGATCGCGCAGGGCGGTCGGCCCGTTGTCGTGCGGCACGAGGTCGCCGGTCTCGCCCACTGCGACGGCGATGTCGTCGAGTTCGTCCGGCGGGCCGGTCTGTCCCTGGGTGAGGACATCCTCGACGACCCGGTGTGGGTGAGGTGGAAGGGCGGCCGGGCCCACGACTACGAGGCCGTATGACATCACGCAGGGCGGGGCCAGGGCCCGGCCGTCCGCTATCGGCCGGTGGTGTCGGAAAAGCCGACGTCGTCCGCGGTCGTGATGTGCGCGGCCATGTTGCGTTCCATCATCCTCAGGGCGGCTTGGGCCAGGTCCTGGTGGATATGGGCGACCGCGTCACGGGGCACCGTCACCCTCAGATGCCGGATGTGGGCGTCGAGCGCCGAGTACAGGACGCACTGCTCGGTGACCTGCCCGCACAGCACCACGTGGTCGACACCTTCCTGGCCGAGCAGATAGTTCAGCGGGGTCTCGTAGAACGCCGAGTGCCGTGCCTTGACGACGAACAGCGACGTGTCATCGGGGGCGATGGCCCGTACCAGGTCCGCGTGCGGGCCGCGCAGCGCGGCCTCCAGGAGTTCGCCGTGGTGAGAGCGCCACTGGCCGAAGTTGTCGTTGACGTAGATGACCGGGACACCACACCGGCGCGCGCGGTTCAGCAGCCTGGTCACCCCCGGCAGGCATGCCTTCACCGAGGGAAGCAGCAGGTCGGCGTCGTCGTGGTCGTACGTGTTGATCATGTCGATGACGATCAGCGCGGTCTTTGCCATGCCTCCCAGCCTGCACCGTCGAACTGTTTCTTCGCGTCCGGTCGGTCGACGGCGCGCTCGCGGACCCGTCGGGGGTCGGGCCGGAGCGGGCGGGTACTCGGTCCGCGACATCGTGCGTTCCCGGTGAGCGTGTCGTGCCGGGGCTCGCGTCCCCTGAAGGCATGGGAAGGCGGTTCGACGTGACTGACAAGAATCCGCTGCGGACATATCGCGGAAAGCGCGACTTCGGTCGGACCGGGGAACCTCCGGGCCGGCCGGGGAGCGATGAGGAGGAGCCGCGGTTCGTGGTGCAGATCCATGACGCGAGCACGATGCACTTCGACTTCCGTCTCCAGGTCGGCGACGTGCTGAAGTCCTGGTCCGTGCCGAAGGGACCCTCCACCGATCCGGGGGACAAGCGGCTGGCTGTTCCCACCGAGGACCATCCGCTGGAGTACGAGGAGTTCGAGGGCGTGATCCCCGAGAGCGAGTACGGCGGCGGAACCGTCATCGTCTGGGACCACGGCACCTACCGGCCGCTGAGCCATGACCGGCGCGGTCGGGCCGTCCCGTTCGACGAGGCGCTCGACCACGGACACGCCACCTTCCGGCTCTACGGCTCGAAACTGCACGGTGAGTACGCGCTCACCCGGTTCCGGGGCGGTGAGGGCGAGGCCTGGCTGCTGGTGAAGGTCAGGGGCGAAGGCGCCCGCACGGCAGGCCGGGCGACCCCCGATCCACGCCGGGCCCGCTCGGCGCGCAGCGGTCGTACGCTCCACCAGGTCGCCGCGGAAGCGCAAGGAGCTGAGGGGCGGTGACCGGTCTGCTGGGCACGCTGTCGGCCGGGGAGGCCGGACTGCTGCGCGAGGCACGGCCGGGCCGCGACCTGGCCGCGGATCCGATGCTCGCCACGCTCAGCGACCGGCGGGAATTCTCCGACGAGTGGATCTTCGAGCGCAAACTGGACGGCATCCGTGTCCTCGCCGTCCGCGACGGGAACGGCGTCATGCTGCTCTCGCGTACCGGCAGACGTCTCGACACCACGTATCCCGAGATCGTCGACGCGCTCGCCGCCCAGCAGTGTGCCGACTTCACGATCGACGGCGAGATCGTGGCCTTCTCGCACGGCCGGACCGACTTCGCCCGCCTCCAACAGCGCATGGGGCTGACCAGGCGCCAGGACATCGAGGCGAGCGGGGTCGCCGTCACGTACTACGTCTTCGATCTGCTGCGCCTGGAGGGTGCCGACACGCGGTCGCTGCCGTTGCGCACCCGCAAGTCCCTGCTGCGCCGCGCCCTGACCTACCGCACCCCGCTGCGGATGACGGCTCACCGCAACGAAGGCGGCGCCGAGTCGCTGGCCGTCGCCTGCGCCCGGGGATGGGAGGGGCTCATCGCCAAACGCGCGAACGGCCGCTACCAGCAAGGCCGTTCCACGGACTGGCTCAAGCTCAAGTGCTCGCTCGGCCAGGAGTTCGTCATCGGCGGTTTCACCGAACCGGCAGGCAGCCGGGTCGGGTTCGGTGCGCTCCTGCTGGGCTACCACGAGGGCGAGCGGCTCCGCTACGCGGGCAAGGTCGGCACCGGCTTCGACCACCGGACCCTCCTCGACCTGCGTGCCCGGCTCGATGAACTCAGCACCTCCGAGCCGCCGTTCGCCGACCACGTCCGCGAGGCGCACCCCCACTGGGTCGAGCCCGCTCTCGTCGCACAGATCGCCTTCACCGAGTGGACCCGCGACGGCAGGCTGCGCCACCCGCGCTTCCTCGGGCTGCGCGACGACAAGGCGGCACGGGACGTCGTCCGCGAACGTCCCTCCGCACTCACCGCGCCATGAACGGAGACAGGCCGGCCAGCACACGGTCCGGTGTCAGGGGCAGTTCGCGGTAGCGGACCCCGGTGGCGTGGTGAACCGCGTTGCCGATGGCCGCCGCCGTGCCGACGATCCCGATCTCGCCGATGCCCTTGCTGCCCATCGGGTTGAGATGGGCATCGTCCTCGTCGATCCAGTGCGCCTCGACGGCGGGTACGTCGGCGTGGGCGGGGACGTGGTAGGCGGCCAGGTCCGCCTCGGTGAAGTCGCCGAACGCGGCGTCCATGGTGCTGCCCTCGGTCAGGGCCATGCCCAGGCCCATCGTCATTCCGCCGATGAACTGGGAGCGCGCGGTACGGGCGTTGAGGATGTGCCCGGCGGCGTACACACCCAGCAGGCGGCGGACCCGGACCTCGCCGGTGACCGTGTCGACGGCGACCTCGACGAAGTGGGCGCCGAAGGCGTGCCGTGCGTAGCCGCTGTCGGCGTCCGCGCTCCCTGCCGTGTCGGCGCTCGCGGTGAGACCCGGCTCGGGCGGCGGCCCCGTGTGTTCCGCGAGGCCGGCGCGCAGCCGCGTGCACGCCTCGTGCACCGCCCAGCCCCACGAGGCGGTGCCGGAGGAACCGCCGGCCAGTGACGCCGACGGCAGGTCGCTGTTGCCGATCTCCGTACGGACCCGCTCCAGCGGGACGCCGAGGGCGTCGGCGCCGACCTGGGCGAGGACGGTACGGGCGCCGGTGCCGATGTCGGTCGCGTTGACCCGCACGGTGAAGCTCCCGTCGGGCAGCGCCTGCGCGGTGGCGGTGGAGGGCTGGATCAGCACGGGGTACACGGCGGCGGCCACCCCCGACCCCATGAGCAGGGGGCCGGCGGAACGCGTACCCGGGCGGGGGTCGCGGTGCGTCCAGTCGAAGCGCCGGGCGCCCTCGCGCAGACACTCGACCAGGTGCCGGCTGCTGAAGGGCTTGCCGCTGTCCGGTTCGGTGTCCGGCTCGTTCGCGATACGCAGCTCGACGGGGTCCATGCCGAGGGCGACCGCGAGTTCGTCCATGGCCGACTCCAGGGCGAACATGCCGGGTGCCTCGCCGGGCGCGCGCATCCAGGAAGGGCTCGGCACATCCAGCGGTACGACACGGTGGGCGGTCCGGCTGTGGGGCGAGGCGTACATGACGCGGGCGGGCACGGCGGCCTGCTCGACGAACTCCTTGATACGGGACGTGTGGGTGGTGACCTCGTGCAGGAGGGAAGCGAGGGAGCCCTGTTGGTCGGCGCCCAGGCGGACCCGGTGCAGGGTGGGCGCGCGGTGCCCGACGAGGGCGGGCAGGAAGCGGCGGGGGAGGACCACGGTGACGGGGCGTCCCGTCTGCCGTGCCGCCATCGCGGCGAGCACCACGTGCGGGCGGGCCGTTCCCTTGGACCCGAAGCCGCCGCCGACGTGTTCGGACACGACGGTGACCTGGTCCTCGGGGAGCTGGAACAGCGCGGCCAGCGTGGCTCGTACGGCCGTGGTTCCCTGGCTGGAGTCGTGCACGACGAGCCGGTGGCCGTCCCAGTGGGCGGTCGCCGCGTGCGGCTCCATGGGGTGGTTGTGCAGGGGCGGCACGCGGTAGCTGGCGTCGACACGGACCGCGGCGGACGCGAACGCGCCCTCGGGGTCACCGCGTTCCCGGTGCCCGGGATACCCGCCGTTGGCCTCCTCGGGGAGGTACGCCCCGAGGTGGCTGTCCGTGAGTGTCACGTCATGGTCCTGCGCGTCGTACTCGACACGGACCGCCGCGGCACCGGCCCGGGCGGCTTCCAGTGTCTCGGCGACGACCAGGGCGATCGGCCAACCCCAGTGCGGCACACGGGAGTTCTGCAGAACGGCGAGGGTGGGATCGTCGGCGTCGGCGAGCCGGGGAGCGTTCTCGTGGGTGAGCACGGTGAGCACCCCGGCCGACCGCAGCGCGTCGGTGGTGTCGATCGCGCGGACCGCGCCACGGGCGATCGCGGCGGTCACGGGCCAGGCGTGCACGCGTCCTGGGACGGTGTGTTCGGCGGCGTAACGGGCCATGCCGGTGACCTTCTCGCGGCCCTCCCGGCGCTCGGCGGGTGCGCCCAGTGCGGTGTCCGTGTCGGCCATGGAGTCCTCCTCGTGGTGCCGGGGCGGAAGTCCCGTCAGGTGCTGGTCGTCGGCGGTGCCAACCGGGTCAGGACGTCGAGGGCGAGATTGCGGGCCAGGCGCACCTTGTAGGCGTTGTCGGACAGGGGCTGGGCGGCGGCGAGTTCGAGGTCCACGGCACGCTCGAAGGCGGCGACCGTGGGCGCGGCACCCAGCAGCGCCTCCTCCGTGCGCCGGGCACGCCAGGGCCGGTGGGCGAGCGCGCCGAAGGCGACACCCGCGTGCTGGACAACGCCGTCGTCCACCCGCAGCACCGCCGCGACGGAAGCGAGGGCGAAGGCGTACGAGGCTCGGTCGCGGGCCTTGCGGTAGAGAGACGGCAGCCCGCTCGCCGCGGCCGGCAGCACTACGGCGGTGACGATTTCGCCGGGACGGATCTCGGTGTCGCGTTCCGGGTGGTCACCGGGCAGCCGGTGGAACTCGGCGGCGGGGACCGTACGCTCGCCGTCGGGGCCGTACAGCTCGATGCGCGCGTCGAGGGCAGCCAGCGCGACGGCCATGTCGGACGGATGCGTGGCGATGCAGTGCGGCGAATGCCCGAGCACCGCGTGGTCGCGGTGGACGCCGTCCCGGGCGCCGCAGCCGCTGCCCGGCTCACGCTTGTTGCACGGCTTGGAGGTGTCCTGAAAGTAGGGGCAGCGGGTGCGCTGGAGCAGGTTGCCGCCGGTGGTGGCGATGTTGCGCAGCTGCCCGGAGGCTCCCGCGAGGAGCGCCTGCGAGAGCACCGGATAGCGGTCGCGGACCAGACGGTGGGCCGCGAGGTCGCTGTTGCGGACGGTGGCCCCGATCCGCAGCGCGCCGTCGGGCAGTTCCTCCACCGAGTCCAGGGGCAGCCGGCTGACGTCGACGAGGGTGGCCGGCTGTTCCACGCCGAGCTTCATCAGGTCGACCAGATTGGTGCCGCCGCCGAGATACCGGGCGCCGGGATGCGAGGCGTACGCGTCGGCCGCCTCCTCGACGCTGCCCGCGCGTACGTATCCGAAGGGCTTCACGGGATCACGTCCTCGACGGCTTCCACGATGTTCGGGTAGGCGCCGCAACGGCAGAGGTTGCCGCTGAGCCGCTCGCGGATCTCTTCCTGGCCCAGTGCCACGGGCGGCCCGGAGGGGGTGGCGGGGTCGGTGACGTGGGAGGGGTGGCCGGCCGCGGCCTCGGCGAGGGCGCCGATGGCGCTACAGATCTGCCCCGGGGTGCAGTAGCCGCACTGAAAGGCGTCCCGGTCCAGGAAGGCGCGCTGGAGCGGATGGAGTTCCTCGCCGTCCCCGCCGAGTCCCTCGACGGTCGTGATGTCGCCGCCGTCGAGGGCGACGGCGGGCAGCAGACAGCTGTTGGCGCGGCGGCCGTCGACCAGAACCGTGCAGGCGCCGCACTGGCCGTGGTCACAGCCCTTCTTGGCGCCGGTCAGGTCGAGGTCCTCGCGCAGTACGTCCAGGAGTACCGAACGGTGGTCGACGGTGAGTGTGTGGGGTTTTCCGTTCACCCGCAGAGTGATCTCCGAGTGGTGGTTCACCCGCAGAGTGATCTCCGAGTGGTGGTGGTCGGGTGGGCCGGTGGTGGGGGGTGCGGCGTCGGATTCCATGGAGGGCCTTCCGTTCGTACAGGCCGTCGGACGGTGATCGGGGTATTCCGAAAGGTGGCGCCCCGAGGGCTACGGGGTTGTGTCGTCCTCGTCCGGGATCCGATGGACAGCCGCTTCCCCCGCGGAGGCCGCGCCGCCGTCGATGCCCACGTCGTCGGCGAGCAGGTCTTTCTCGGCGTCCTCGTGCGCGCCCTCGTCCGGGGCCACGAGGCGCCCGGCCCGGTCCGCCCCCACCTCGTCGTCAAGCGGCTCGCCCTCGCCACCCGCGAGATCGCCCACGCCGTCGCCCGCGCCGGGCTCCTCCAGCGCAGGGTCCCCGCGCTCCTCCGCCAGCCTCTGGTCCAGGGTCTCACCCTCGTGCTGCTCGCGCGCTGTCGTGCCCTGGTGTTCCACCGCGAGCGGACGCTCGGGCGGTGACCAGCCCTCCTCGTAGGGGTCGCTGCCCCGATCGGTGAGCGTGTCCTCGGGGTCGAGGATGCCCTCGTCCTCCCGGTCGTCGGGGCCTTCGGGCTGGTAGACCTCGTCGCCCATGACGTCGTGGTTCTGGCTCCCCATGATGTGCGTACCTTTCGGACGATGCGGATTCCTCCAGTCCGCGTATCCAGGCCGGCCTGGATCACACGCCCGTACGCCGACGTGTGTGCCGGAGAGCGGCGGGTACCTGCCGCTCTCCGGCAAGGAAGCGCACCCCCGGAACACGAAGGAGGCCCGTAGGACCAGCAGTACGGAGACCAGCGGTGCCACGGGGGCGCCGGACAAGGACTACAACCTGGTCCGGTACGTGGAGGCGTGCTTGAGCAACGCGCTGCGCCTGGAGACGTACATCGCTGACGCGGAGCGCGACAAGGGCACCGAGGTCGGGGATCCCTTCCGCAAGGCCCGGGCAGACAGCCGCACGGGTGCGGAACTGGGCAGGCGGCTGCTAGGCGCGCGGTGGGTATCGGGTGCCGAGATGTTCTTGGACGGATGGTCCCGCGCCGGACGACGATGAGACGCAGCAGAGCCTGTGAGGAGTGATGTTCATGACCAGCCCCGCTCTCACCATCGGATGCTTCCAGTACGACACGACGCGGTCACTGTTCGACGGGAGCGTGAGCGCCGACGGTGTCGACGTGACCATGGAAACCGCCGCCACCCTGCCGGATGTCTTCGACCGGGTGATCCGCGGAAACGAGTTCGACGTCGCCGAACTCGGACTCACCTTCTACCTGCGGCTCCTGGAGACCGGCCTGCCGTATGTGGCGGTGCCGATTTTCCCGAACCGGGTGTTCCGGCACTCGTGCATTTTCGTCAACGTTCACAGCGGGATCAGCGAACCGGGCGATCTCGCGGGCAGGACCATCGGTGAGTTCGGCGTCTACGGTCAGGACTCCGGCGTCTGGGCCAAGGGGATCCTGATGGACGAGTACGGATTCGAGCCCGCACGGAGCCGTTGGGTGATCGGTGGCCTCGACCGCCCTGCGGCCCCCTTCGACTTCATCCCTCATCCGCATCCGCGCGAAGTCGACGTGACCGTCGCACCCGAGGGAAAGGCGCTGGGCCCGATGCTCGAGTCGGGTGAGATCGACGCCCTGTTCTCGGCGAACGTCCCGCAGTGTGTGCTCGACGGTTCCCCGAACGTTGCCCGGCTCTTCCCCGACTTCGAGCCGCTGGAGCGTGACTACCACCGGCGAACGGGAATCTTCCCGATCATGCACACGATCGTCGTCCGGCGGGAACTGCTGCGGAACCGCCCAGACCTCGTACACGGCGTTTATCGCGCCTTCTCCCAGGCGAAGGACGCCGGCGCGGAACGCTACCGGCAAAACCGTCGTCTGTACGAGGTCCAGACCATGGTTCCGTGGATGAACGCCCTGGTGGAACGCAACGGGCAGGACTTCCCCGAGGACTGGTGGCCTTACGGCATCGCGGCCAACCGCACCACCCTCGACGCCTACTTGCGCTACCACTACGAACAGGGCCTGTCCACGCGGCTGTGGAGGATCGAGGACGTCTTCGCCCCGGAACTGCTCGACACCTAAGGGCGTGCAGTTCGGGCCAGGCGAGTGGGCTTCAGCGGCGGCGCAGGCGTTTGTCGGTGATCGGCGGGGTGGGGTCGATGTAGAAGTCGCCGGGATTCACGTCGACGCCGGGCGGGACGATCTCGTCGATGCGGTCGAGGACGTCGTCGCCGAGTTCCACGTCGGCCGCGGCGAGGAGATCGGTCAGCTGTTCGGGGCGGCGCGGGCCGATGAGTACCGCGGTGACCGCCGGATGGGCACGGACGAAAGCGGTGGCCAGATGAGGCAGCGGCAGGCCTGCCTCGGCGGCCAGAGCGGTCAGTTCGCGCACGGCGTCGGCCTTGGCCCGTACGCCCGGCTGGGTGAGGTCGAACATCTTCGCCCCCGCGCCGGCGTTGCGGTGCCCGGCGGTGGGATCCGCGCGGCCCGAGAGCCAGCCGGAGTTGAGCGGGCCGAAGGTCAGCACGCCCATGTCGTAGCGCTGGGCGGTGGGCAGCACCCGGCTCTCCACACCCCGGGTGAGGATCGAGTACGGCGGCTGCTCGGTGCGGAAGCGGTGGTGGCCGCGGCGCTCGGCCGTCCACTGGGCCTGCACGATCTCCTCGGGGGAGAAGAACGAGCCGCCGATGGCACGGACCTTCCCGGCCCGGACCAGGTCCGACAGGACGCCGAGGGTCTCGTCGACGTCGGTGTGCGGGTCCGGGCGGTGCATCTGGTACAGGTCGACGTGGTCGGTGTCCAGGCGGCGCAGACTGTCCTCCACCGCGCGGCGGATCCAGCGGGCCGAGCCGCCGCCCCGGTTGGGGTCCTCGCCCATCGGCAGCCCGAATTTGGTGGCCAGGACGATGTCGTCCCGGCGGCCCTTCAGCGCCTTGCCCACGATCACCTCCGACTCGCCGCCGGAGTACACGTCGGCGGTGTCGACGAGGTTGATCCCGGCGTCCAGCGCCGTGTGGATCATGCGGACCGACTCGTCGTGGTCGGTGTTGCCCATCGCGCCGAACATCATCGTGCCGAGCGCGTATTCGCTCACCGACATGCCGGTGCCGCCGAGAATCCTGCGCTTCATCAGGGGGTCTCCAGGTGCGTGCGTGCCTTGCTTTCCACCAGACGAACACGCTCGCTCCCAGGGCGGGAGACCCGCTCCGACCGGGGGTCCAACAGACCCCCTTTGGCGCAGCCACACCCCAGGTCACCCGGTCTACGGTGGGGGGCATGGCCCAGGAACCGAACAGCGAGCTGCGGGACTTTCTCCGCTCGCGCCGCGCAAAGATCACCCCGGGGGAGGCGGGCCTGGCACCCCAGCCCGGCACCCGCCGTGTTCCGGGCCTACGGCGCGAGGAGGTCGCCCAGCTCGCCGGCGTCAGCGTCGACTACTACGTCCGCCTGGAGCGCGGACGCCACCTCAACGTCTCCGCATCCGTCCTGGACGCGATCGCCCGCGCCCTGCGCCTCGGCGATCTGGAGCGCGCCCACCTGTTCCGGATCGCCAGACCGGCCCGCACCCGTCCTCGCACGCTGCCCCCGCAGCGCGTCCGCCCCGGTCTGCGACTGCTGCTCGACAGCCTCACCGACGTCCCCGCCCTCGTCCACGGCCGCCGCATGGACGTCCTGGCCGCCAACGACCTCGCCCGCGCCCTGTACACGGACTTCGAGGTCCTGCCCGCCCGCAGCCGCAACATGGCCCGCCTGGTCTTCCTCGACGACCACTTCCGGAGCCTGTACGCCGACTGGGAAAACGCCGCTCGCGGCATCGTCGCCTCACTTCGCCTGTACGCGGGACGTCACCCGCACGACCCCGCCCTGGCCGAGCTCGTCGGCGAACTCTCCGTCCAGGACGCGGACTTCCGCCATTGGTGGGCCGACCACGACGTGTTCCAGCGCACCCACGGCACCAAGCGCTACCACCATCCCGTCGTCGGCGACCTCGTCCTGGGCTACGAGGCATTCACCCCCGCCGACGATCCCGAGCAGACCCTGGGCGTCTCCACCGCCGAGCCGGGGTCCCCCTCCGCGGAACGCCTGAAACTGCTGGCCAGCTGGTCCCGGCCTCCGCAGCACCCGTCACCAGCCGCACAACCCGACGCCCCACGACCTTGAAACCGCTCGCCGCGCACCGGACCCAGGACCGCGCCGAGCAGGGCCCGGGTACCGGCCTCGACCAGGGCCATGACCTCCGCAGCCGGGCCCGGGTGAGACCTGCAAACGACGCAACGTGGTGGAGCGCTGCTTCAACAGGTTCCCCCGGCCCCGACCTGGCCGCTGAGCAGGCTGCCCGCGCCGGGAACGACCGTGGGCAGGCCCAGTTCGACGAGGATGCGGTACGCCGTGGCGGTCGCCGCCGAGAGCACCGGCAGCCCGGACGCCTCCTCCACCGGCTGGATGGACGGCAGCGAAGGCATCTGGACACAGGCCGACAGGACGAGCGCGTCGGCCCGTGACAGGTCCAGGCGCCGCCAGTGCTCGCGCAGGTCGGCGGGGTCCAGGTGGGCGACGGCCAGGTTGTCCGGCACCTCCAGGCTCAGCGCGTCCACCACCTCGATGCCCGCGTCCTCGATGTAGTCGGCCACCAGTTGCGTGAGCGGCTTCATGTACGGCGTGACGATCGCGACCCGCCGGGCGCCCAGGGCCCTGATGCCGTCGAGGAGGGCGCCCGCGCTCGATGCCACGGGGGCCTGCGAGCCCTCGGCGCGCAGCACACGGGTGATCTCGTCCTCGGCGGTGCAGTGGTACCCCGGTCCCTGCGCCATGATCGCCACGAGGCAGGCCGTGACGACCACGTCGGGCCGGGCATCGGCGAGTTCCAGCGCGGCGCGCCCGGTCTGCGCGTTCATGGCGCGCAGCTGCTCGGGCGTCACGTGCCGCATGCGCATACGGCTGCTGTGGAAGACGAACCGGTCCTCCGGGACCAGGGACTCGCGCTGCCGCATCATGCGCGGCAGCTCCGTCTCCATGGTCAGGTTCGAGCTGGGCACGATCATGCCGATGCGGTGATCGGTCACGGGATCCTCCGGGTGTCCTGCGTGCGAGGGCTACGTACGGTTGTCGGCGACCGGGGATCCGCCGACCGCCGCCTCGCGGTCAGGAGTCCTCGGCCAGTCCCTCCCAGTGATCGGCGAGGGACGTGAACAGATGCATGATGTCCTCGCGCCGCTCCGGTCCGAACGGCGCGAGAAGACGCTCGTCGAGCCTGCGGGCGCGGAGGTTCGCCTCGTGGAGGGTCCGCTCGCCCTCCTCCGTCAGGTGGAGCAGCTTGCGCCTGCCGTCGTCCGCGGCCGTCCTGCGCACGATCAGACCCCGGTTCTCCAGCCGCCGGGCGACGTCCGCCATCGTCGACGTGTCCAGGGAGACCGCGGACGCCATGGAACGCTGGTCGCTCCCCGGCGCCGCTTCCACGGCCTGGAGCACCGCGAACTGAGGGCCCGTGAGCGTCGGGTCGACGGCACGGATCCAGACCGCGAGATACGCCTGGTACAGGCGGCGGACCTGGTAGCCGGGCGCGGCCGTGAGCGCCGGGGGCGACCCGGGAGGCGTGGACGTCGGGGTTGCGGTTTCGTCACCCATGGAGCCCACTTAAGCACGGCACTTGATCGAGTCGTCAGCCGGACCGGCGATCTCCGGGAACCCACGCGGCGGCATCACACCAGCATCGGGCGCAGTACCTGGCGCAGCGCGGTGAGCGCGGCGGACGGGTTGTCCCAGAACAGCATGTGTCCGGCGTCCGGGATCTCGGCCAGCACGGCCGACGGCAGCAGCCGGGCCGCCTCCGCCGCGCCCTCCGCGGTGACGACAGGGCTGTCCGCGCCGTACAGGAGTGCCGTGGGGCCGGGAACGGAGGGCCACCAGTCGAAGAAGTCCTCGCTCTCGAAGCCGCGGTGCGTGGCGGTGACGGCCTCCGTGTCACAACTCGCCAGCCAGCGGGCCCGCAACTCCTGCTCCCGGCGCGGCCAGCGCGGCCAGGACCGGGCCACCTCGTCCGCGTCGGTGCCACGCCGCGCCTGCGCCAACTGGTCGAGGAAGGCGTCCAGGGGTGTGGGATAGGGCTCTCGTCCGGGGCCGCTCATCGGCGGATCGCCCAGTACGGTGCCCCGCAGTCCCACCTTGGCCCGCACGGCGGTCACGGCCGCGGTCCGCGCACCCATGGAGTGCCCGAAGAGGACCGGCCGGTGGAGGCCGAGGCCCGCGACGACCGCCTCGGTGTCCTCGGCGTATTCCTCCAGCCCGTACGTTCCGCCGCCGTCGGACAGCCCGCGCCCACGGACGTCGACCACCAACGGCCGTACAAGAGGCGTCAGTTCACGGGCCACGAAGTCCATCGCGACGGCCGGGCTGGTGATGCCGGGCAGCATGACCAGGGGGACGCCGTCGCCTCCGTAGTCCAGGACGTGCAGGCGGGTGCCGCCCGAGCGTACCCAGCGGCTGGTGGCGGGTACGTCGGCGAGTTCGGCCAGCGCGGACTGCGGCAGCAGGCGGGTGGGAGGGGGCGGGGGCATGGGGATCTCCAATGGTACGGAGCAGATGGAGTGCGGAGCAGACGGGGTTACGGGGCTGTCCTGGGCAGTCCGTCGAGATAGCCGACGGCGTCCTTGAGGTCGATCACGTCGCCGTACTTGGCGTGGATGTCGAAGAGGTTCGCCTCGTGCGGACCGGGAGCCCGGTCGCCGACGCACTCCCTCGGCACCAGCACCGGGAAACCGGACTGCACGGCGTCCACGGCGGTGGCCCGTACGCAACCGCTGGTCGTCGCGCCGCACACCAGGACCGTGTCGCAGCCGAGTCCGGTCAGCAGGGCGGCCAGGGAGGTACCGAAGAACGCCGACGCGCCCTTCTTCACGATCAGATGGTCCTGCGGTGTCCGCGGCAGCCGTGGGTCGAGCGCGACCTCCTCGCCGCCCTCGACCAGGCTCCGCATGCCCTGAGCCTTCTGCAGCCAGGTGACGGCGTCGCCCGCCGCCTCGGCCGGGGTGTAGGCGATCGCCGTGAACACCACCGGTACCCCGGCCGGACGCGCCGCCGCGATCAACTTGCCGGTGTCCGCCACGACTTCGGTGAGGTCGGCCCCCGACGGGAAGCCCGCCTCGGTGAATCCGCGCGTGAGGTCGACCACGACGATGGCGGGACGGCCGCCGCGGCGCACGGGCGCGCCGAACCCGGCCCGCCGGTAGGTCTGTTCCGTCTCCTGCCCGTACTGGGCGTCGCTCATGACGACCTCCGAAGGGTGCGCAACTCCCGTGCCTGGGCGCCGAGTCGACCAAGCAACCAGCCCTCCAGGACACCGACGGCGAACGCCCCTGCCACCAGCCCGTACTTGGCGGCTCGCGGGCCCAACAGCAGTGCCAGTCCGTCGAGATCGGAGTCCTGTGCGAGGGCCGGTTGCGTCGCGACGGGGGTGGTCGGGGATGCCGTAGGAGCGATGGGGGACACGGCAGACGCGGTTTCTACGGCCCTGTCCTGGTCCAGCAGGCTCCCCAGGTTCCGCGCGAACTGTTGCAGGATCCGGTCCGACACCGTGACGATCGCGCCCTTGCCGAACTGGACGATCTTGCCGCGGATCACCAGGTCCGTGGAGAGCTGGAGCAGCGCTCCCTCGGGCGCCGCGACGATGTCGAGAGAGACCTCCGCCTCCGCGTCCCCGCTGCCGTGCGTGTCCGTACCGCGCGCGTGCACCCGCAGTCGTCGGCGCTCGGCGTCGATCTCCAGGAAACGGACGGTACCCGCGTAGGAGGCGCTGATGGGCCCCACCCGGATCTTCACCCGGCCCCGCCAGGTGTCGCCGTCCTGCCCGTCGAGCGCGGCGCCCGGCATGCAGGACGCGACCCGTTCGACGTCGTTCATCAGGGCGAAGACGTCGTCGGGGGAGGCCTTGATCGGCACGGTGTTGGTGAGCTGCATGCGTCAGTGCTCCTTGCCGGCAGGGCTGTTGCAGGGGTTGGCGCAGGCCTGGCGCCGGGCCGTCGCGCAGGCGTCGATTGCCTCGACGATGGTCTGGTAGCCGGTGCACCGGCACAGATTGGCGGCGACCACCTCGCGGATCTCCTCCTTGCTCGCTTCCGGCCGCTCGGCGAGGAACCCCTCGGCGAGCATCAGGAACCCAGGAGTGCAGAAGCCGCACTGCAGCGCGTGGTGTTCGCTGAACGCCCGTTGCAGATCATTGAGTTCACCGCCATGACCGCCGCCACCGCCCTCACCGCCACCGCCCTCCGACAGTGACTCGACCGTGCGGATCCGCGCCCCTTCGGCCTGCGCCGCGAACATCAGGCAGGCGCGGACGGGCCGTTCGTCGACCAGGACCGTGCAGGCGCCGCAGATGCCGTGCTCGCATCCGACGTGCGTACCGGTCAGCCGCAGTTCGTGGCGCAGTACGTCGACGAGGGTGCGTCGGGGCTCGGTGACCACGTCGTACCGCTCGCCGTTGACGTCGAGGGCGATGAGCTGGAGGTCCGGATGGGTCGCCACGGGGTCGGTGTTCATGAGGACAACTCCAGGCTGGGGGCGCCGTTCAGCGCGCGGTGCACGGTCTCGGGAGTGATCGGTGTGTGGTCGAGTTCGACGCCGGTCGGGCGCAGGGCGTCGTTCACGGCGTTGAGTACGGCGGCGGGCGCCCCGATCGTGCCGCCCTCACCGGCACCCTTCGCGCCGGTCTCGGTGAACGCGCAGGGCGTCTCCAGGTGGTGGATCAGCACGTCGGGGATCTCGTGCGCGGTGGGCACCTTGTAGTCCATGAAGCCGGTCGCCGACGGCTCGCCCTGGGCGTCGTACGTCACCTGCTCGAACAGCGCGCCCGCGATGCCCTGCGCGATGCCGCCCCGGCACTGTCCCTCCACGACCTGCGGGTTGATGGCGACCCCGCAGTCCTCGACGCACACGTACCGCAGGATCTCCACCTGCCCGGTGCCCGCGTGGAGTTCGACGACGCAGGCGTGGGTGGCATTGGAGAAGGTGCCGTCGTTGAAGACGTCGAAGGTGGCGGTGACCGACAGGCCCGGCTCGATGTCCTTCGGCAGCAAGTGGGCCCGGAGATAGGCGATGTCGGCGATCTCCTCGTAGGTGAGGACGTCGGATGCGTTACGACGGCGGGCGGCGCCGTCCGTCAACTCCACCTCGTCGGGGGCAACTCCCCAGCGGGAGGCGGCGATTGCCCGGAGCTTGTCGCCGAGCTTCGCGGCGGCCAGGCGTACGGCACTGCCGCCGATGGTGATGGAGCGGCTGGCGAAGGTGCCGAAGCCGTAGGTGATGCGGTCGGTGTCGCCCTGGTGGAGCCTCACCTTGGCGATGTCCAGGGCCAGTTGGTCGGCGACGATCTGCGCCATCGTCGTCTCGTGGCTCTGGCCGTGGTTCATGGTGCCGGTGGTGAACGTGACCGCGCCACTGGTGTCCATCCGTACCTCGGAGATGTCGAAGCCGGGCACCACCTGCATCTTGCGCTGCGCGAAGACCGCGGAGCCGTAGCCGGTGCGCTCGCTGAAGCACGAGTAGCCGATGCCGATGTGCCGTCCCTCGGCCGCCGCCGCTGCCTGCTTCTCGTACCAGCCCTCTTCTCGGACGGACCGCTCGCACAGGTCGAGCGACTCCAGGTAGGAGCCCGGGTCGTAGGTGATGTTGTTGACGCCCTTGTACGGGAAGTCGGTGATGACGTTGCGGCGGCGGATCTCGACCGGATCCAGGGCGAGTTGGCGGGCCGCGCGCTCGAAGAGCCGCTCCATGACCATCACGTACTGCGGCCGGCTCACCCCGCGATACGGCCCGGTGGGCGCCTTGTTGGTGGTGACCGCGCGGCCTCGCACCCGGTAAGCGGGGAGTTTGTAGACGCCGGGCATCTCGGCGGACGCCATCAGCGGCTCGATGCCCGCCGTGAAGGGGTAGCAGGAGTACGCGCCCATGTCGCAGACCACGTCCGTGTCGAGCGCGAGGATCCTGCCCTCGGCGTCGAAGGCCGCGCGCGCCCGGTAGTGCTGCTCGCGGGCGAGGAACGACGCGGACAGGGCGTCCTTGCGGTCCTCGATCCACTTCACCGGCCGTCGTAGCCGTAGGGCTGCCGCAGCGGCGGCGATCTCCTCGCGGCCGACGACGCACTTCTGGCCGAATCCGCCGCCCATGTCGGGCACCACGACCCGGACGGCACGCTCGTCGAGACGCAGGCAGCGGGATGCCACCGTCCTTACCTGGTGCGGGATTTGGGTGCAGGTGTGCACGACGAGCTGTTCCTCGCGGTCGTCCCAGTGGGCCACGGCGCCCCGGGTCTCCAGCGGCAGCGCGTTCTGCCGTCCGGTCCTCGTGTCGACCTGGACGACACAGGGCGCGGACGCGAAGATCCGGTCGATGCCTTCCGTCGCGAAGAGCGAGACGTCCACGAGGGTGTTGTGCGCGGCCTCGGCGTGCACGAGCGGGGCGCCGTCCGCGAACGCCGCCTCCTCGGACATGACCGGGGGCAACGTGGCGTACGAGACCTTCGCGGCCTCCAGACCGTCCTCCGCCGCGTACGCGTCACGGGCCAAGACGATCGCGATCGGCTCACCGACGTAGCGGACCTTGTCGCGGGCCAGGACCGGCATCGCGGTCGGGACGAACTCCGAGAGTGGGCGACCCAGTTGAGCGACGATGTCGCCAAGCTCCAGGTCCTCGGCGGTGAACACCGCGACGACGCCCGCGACTTCGCGTACCGCCGACACGTCCACCGAGGCCAGCTCGGCGTGGGCGACCGTGCTGCGTACGAACTGGGCGTGCAGCATGCCGGGCAGCGCGATGTCGTCGACGAAGCGGCCACGCCCGGCGAGCAGGCGCGGATCCTCGCGACGGCGAACCGCCTTGCCCACCAACTTCCGTTCGCCGGAGGGGAGGTCACGCTTGGTGGCATCACTCATCGGGACACCGCCTCCTCGCAGGCGCGCCGGACCAGGGTCCGCACGAGTTCCTTGCGGTAGTGCGTACTGCCCGACGCGTCGGCGGGCGGTTCCACGGCCTGCGCCGCAGCGGACGCGCACGCCTCGAAGGAGCCGCCGCCTGCCAACACCGCCTCCGCCTCCGGCACTCGGACGGCGGCCGACGCGACTCCGCCGAGTGCCACCCGGCCCCCGCGCACCTCGCCCTCCTCCACGTCGAGGTCGACCGCCGCGGCCACAAGGGCGAAGTCCCCACGCCGCTCGGCGAATTCGGTGAGCGCGGCGTGCGGTGCGGGACGGGGGAAGACGATCTCGACGAGGATCTCGTCCGGGTCGAGGGCCGTTGTGTAGTAGCCATGGAAGAAGTCCCCGGCCGGGATGGTCCGTTCACCCTGTGGCCCGCGTGCCACGAACTCCGCGCCGAGTGTCACCGCGAGCAGGCACCACTCGGCGGTGGCGTCGCCGTGCGCCATGCTGCCGCCGACCGTGCCACGGGTGCGGATCGGGAGATGCCCGATCCAGGTCATGGTCTTGCTCAGGACCTCGAAGCCCGCCCCCAGGACCCCGGCCGGGTCCGCCTCCACCGTGTGGTGGGTGGTGAGCGCCCCGATGCGCAGTCCGCCGTCGGCGTCCCGGCGCATCCGGTCCAGTTCGCGCAGGCCGCCTATGTCGACGAGGTGGCGCGGCCGGGCCAGCCGGTAGTTCATCATCGCGACGAGGCTCTGCCCGCCGGCGATGACCTTGGCGTCGTCGCCGAGTTCGGCCAGCAGCCGCGCGGCGCCGTCGACGTCGCGGGCCCGGTGGTACTGGAAGGGGGCGGGCTTCATGGTCCTCCTTGCGTACGTTCCGTGAGTTCCGTACGGGGTCGTGCCGTCGTACCCGGGTACAGGCCGTGCCTCAGAGCGCAGGCTGCTCGGCGACGCTCAGGCGCGGGAGGGCCGGCGGCTCCTCCTCGTCGGCGTCGAGGACCCGGCCCTTCGTCTCCGGTGCCGCGAACGCCATCCATACGACGGCAAGCAGTAGCGCGACCCCCAGCACGGCGTAGGT